>CAMEMX010000007.1 GCA_945927915.1 uncultured Clostridia bacterium | reverse complement strand
GCGAGAGCAGGACGACGTCGCCGCGCTCCGCCCGGGTCGAGGCCGTGCGCACCGCGTCATAAAAATCGTCAATTTCAAGGATCTCCGGGCAGCCGTCGCTGGCGCGTGCCGCCTGCGCGATCTTGCTGCCGGTCGCACCCGTGCAGACAAGGAGCTTGACGTGCGCGGCGATCTCCGGGCCGAGGACGTCATAGGGAATATGCTTGTCGTAGCCGCCCGCGATCAGGATGACCTTTTGTTCAAAGCTCCGCAGGCCCGCGATCGTGCGGCTGGGAGACGAGGCGATGGAGTCATTGTAATACGACACGCCGTCCTTCACGCGCACCAGCTCGATGCGGTGCTCCACGCCGCCGAAGTGCTTTGCGACCGCGCGGACGTCCTCGTCCGTCACGAAGCCCTCCGTGGCAAGGATGGCAGCCATGTAGTTTTCCACGTTATGCAGACCGGGGATCAGGATGTCGCTGCCGCGCAGCACCTCTGTCCCGCCGCGCAGGATCACGCCGTCTTGGAAATACACGCCGTTTTCCACGGGCGCGCGGCGCGAAAACAGCTTGACCGTACCTCTTGCCTCGACCGCGAAGCCGTCCGTGATGGCATTGTCGTGATTGAGGATCAACATATCTTCCGCGCTCTGGCGCAGGAAAATATTCTTTTTGGCGTTGACATATTCGTCCATATCGCGGTGCATATCCAGATGGTTCGGCGCGAGATTCGTCACGACCGCGATGTGGCAGCTATCATGCAAGTCCATGAGTTGGAAGGAGCTGAGCTCCAAAACGACCTTGTCGTCCTTCTGCATATCCGCCGCCTTGTCCAGCAGCGGCGTGCCGATGTTGCCGCCGAGCCAGACGCGGTGTCCCGCGTGGCGCAGCAGCTCCGCGATCAGCGTCGCGGTGGTCGTCTTGCCGTCAGAGCCGGTGACGCCGATGATCGGACAGGGGCAGACCTCGAAAAATGCCTCCATCTCGCTCGTGATGTGCGTGCCGGCCGCACGCAGGGCGCGCAGCTCCGGCTTATCGGGATGCAGGCCGGGCGTGCGGAACGCGACGTCGCCCGAAATATTTTCAAGGTAGCCGTCGCCGAGGTGGAGCTTCGCGCCCATGCGCTCCAGCTCCAGCACCTCTTCATCCAGCTTCTCGCGCGGCGTGCGGTCGCAGCCCGTGACCTCGGCACCGTGCTGCAGCAGCAGCCGCACCAATGGCCGGTTGCTCACGCCAAGTCCCAAAACCAGAACCCGTTTACCCTTCAGACGATCCAAATACGCGCTCAGTTCCAAAAAACAACGCCTCTTTTCCGCGGTTGTGAAGTCTTTTCCTCTATTATAGCCGACGGAAAGAAATTTTGCAATCTGTTTGACAAAGGAAGAAAAATAAAGTACAATAGTACAGCGACCGGAACGGACAGCCGCGTGCAGGTGCCCAACGGCGCTTGCATGAGGAAAGTCCGGGCTCCACAGGGCAAGGATAACGGGTAACGCCCGCCGAAGGCGACTTCAGGAAAAGTGCAACAGAGATATACCGCCTTACCGCTCCCGCGGTAAGGTAAGGGTGGAAAGGCGAGGTAAGAGCTCACCCGCCGCATGGGAACATCGCGGCGCTGTAAACTCTATCCGGAGCAACACCGTGGAGGAGACGCATGGTCTGCCCGACCGTCTCCGAGGAGGTGGCTTGAGCGTGCCGGCAACGGTACGTCGAGATAGATGGCTGTCGATCACAGAACCCGGCTTACAGTTCCGATCGTAAACAAAGCAGAGCGCCTGAAAGCGGCGCTCTGCTTTGTTATTGTGCGGCAAGCTCCTGCACGACGTAGCCCGCGAGCATCAGCCCGGCGCACGACGGCACCCACGACACGGACGCCGGAATGCTCCGTCTGCCGGGAGGCGGCGCTTCCAGCGCCTCAGGCGTTTGCGGCAGCTCCTCGCTGTAAAGCACGGTGTGGTGCAGGATCCCGCGGTTTCGCAGCTCCCGGCGCATGACGCGCGCAAGGTGGCAGCCGCTCGTCTTGCAGATGTCCGTGATACAAAAGCGGGTCGGGTCGAGCTTGTTCCCCGTGCCCATCGCGCTGATGATGGGGATGCCGCGCTCCTTCGCCGTCCGGATCAGGCTCAGCTTGCACGAAACAAGGTCGATCGCGTCGACGATATAATCGTAGCGCTGCGCGAAAAAAGTCTCCTTGCTTTCCTCGTTATAAAGCATCGGCATGGACGTCACGCGGCAGTCGGGATTGATGTCGAGAATGCGCGCGGCCATAACGTCGGACTTATACTGTCCGAGGGTGGAATGCAGGGCGCAGAGCTGACGGTTGAGGTTGGACAGGCCGACGGTGTCGCTGTCGACGAGCGTCAGGGCGCCGATGCCCGCGCGGGCAAGGCCCTCGGCGGCATAGCTGCCGACACCGCCGACGCCGAAGACGATGACGTGCGCGTCGCGCAGGCGCTGCATTGCCGCCGCGCCGAGCAGCATTTGCTGACGGATAAAGGGATCGTCCATTTAGATTCCTCCAAAAAATTGAGCCGCTGATGAAACAGCGGCTCAAAGTCATTTTGCGATACTCAGCGGAAGAGGCCGACGTTGCCCGCCATGGCGGCGTCTTCGTCATAGTTGCAGGAGGCCAGAGCCGCCTCATAGATCTCCTCCATCCACTCGGAAGTGATGGTATTGGAGACGGAGACATTGTGTCTGGTCTCACCCTCTCCGGTGATGAAGAGGAACATCGTGCCGTTGTCGGTGATGAAGGAGGTGAAGTCGCCTGCCTTATGGCTGTCAAGGCCCCAGATGAAGACAGACTTGTCCACACTGGACATGGAGCTGCGCATCATGTTCTCCACGACGCCGTCCGAGCCGTCGCCGTACTTTTCGACCATGGCCTTCATGTTTTCCTCGGAATGGTCGCGCTTCATCGCGGCGCTGATCGCGGCGATCTTGCGCTCGGCGGTCATTTCACCCTCGGCGACCTCCTCGGAGTCGTTCTCAATGAACAGCTCGATGGCGTTGTAGGACTGGTAATCGCCCTTCGCCGCCAGCTTGATGACATAGTAGGTGCCGTCCTTTTCGAACAGCTTGACATTTTCGCCGTCGAGCGAAGCGGTGTCGAACAGCCAGGCTGCAGCTTCCTCGCCGTAAGAGCTCGTCACGGTCGGCTTGGTATAGTCTGCGCAAACTTTGACGTCGTCATTCATGGCTCTGAAATCGGCTGCCATACGCTCGGCGTTATTCTTTGCCTCGGCTTCGTTTGCCTCGGTCGGCTCTGCGGCGTTGCCTTCCTCATCCTTCTCGGCATAGTCGGAAGCCTTGGTCGTGTAGAGATAGAACGAGACGATGTCAAAGTTCTCCGGGCTTTCCTCATAGCGGGCAGCGATCTGCTCGTCGGTGTACTTCAGCGTTTCGGGATAGTGCGAAGCGACATGGATGACAGTCATGTAACTGCGGTAGCCTTCCTCATCGCAGCCGGAGCCGAACACGCGGGAGAGCATCCCATCAAGCGACTCGCCCTGCGTCACAGCCTGCAGCTCCAGCGTGGCGATCTCGTCATCGATCTCCTTCTGGTCGTCGGCATCGAGGGTATAGCCGGCAGCCATTGCCTCATTATAAATCGCATAGGCCTGGACGATGGTGTCCTTGGTCAGCGCGGCAAGATACTGCGCCCAGGTGACATCCTCGTAGACACCCGCTTCGTTGGCAGTATAATCCTTGAAATAGGACGTATCGTAGCCCATGAAGGGCAGATAGGTCAGCGCATTCGTCGTCACGTTCTGCTCCTTCAGGGACACGCTCGTGTCGATACCGAAGGTGGAAGCATAGTTGGCAACGGAATAAGCACGGTTATAGTAGAAGAAGTTGAATTCGGAAACCGTGACGTCGTGATTGCCGACCGTCAGGACGGTGCGGTTACGCTGATAGGCACGGAAGCCGAGCACGCCGCCGAACACCAGTGCGACGATCAGAACGACGCAGATGGCGAGGATCCAGCCCTCGGACAGCTTCTTTTTCTTCTGGGGCACGGAAGCGGGGACGGTTCCCTTCTCCATGCGTTTTTTTCTTTCACGGGATGCGCTCATGTTTATTACCTCACATTCGTGGAAATCCTCGGGCGAAAGCGCCCGAATATACAACAGTTGTCATTATAGCTCTTTTTCCCCCGTCTTGCAAGTAGGAAGTGAAAAATTTGCAATTTTTTTGCCGCAAACAAAAAGCAGCGACAACTGTCGCTGCAAAAAATCCCCGCTATGGCCGTGTAGCTCCGATTATAACCTGCACGAAAAGGCAGGTGGGTTGTCTCTCCGATTCTTAGCTGCTTCCAACGTCCATTCACGGTCAGAGCCGGAACGGGAGGCCTGCAATCCGAGGCGGAAGTCCGACATCCCTTCAATATGATGTGGGTTTAAAGGGAGCTATCACGCACCAAGCAGGGAACTTTCTTCTGTTGTTGTCGTCAAAAAACCGTTGTCAGTCCTCTTCGTCTTCTTCCCCGTCTTCAAACAGCGACTGCATCAGAAGATCATAGACCGTCTCCAGCTCCGTTTCGTCCTCGACGGCGACCAGGACCGGCTCTCCGTCCTCCTCGACGGACTTGAGAATGCTGACCTCCAGCTCCTCCGCGTCATCGTCGGCATCGGCGGGGGTGAGCGCCAGATACTCCACGCCGCGGTAGGTCACGGACGAGAGGACCTCCAGCTCGTATTCCACACCGTCTTCATCGGTAATGGAGATGATGTTTGCGCCATAGTCTTGCTCCATGGGAGTACCTCCTGCGATTTATGGCTATATTCTAACCGCTCGCTCGCAGAAAATCAAGAGGAAATCGGGCGAGAAAACTCCGCCGAAAGAAATTTTCGCTGAACACGAGCCGGCTGTGGGTATTTTTGTCCGCTCCCTCAAAAAAGCCAAAAAGCTCCCGCATCCCGTCAAACGGTAAAAACCCAATTCATTTTAACCGTCTGCCGTTAGTTTTCCGAAAAACCACAAAAATATCAAACATAAAATGCACTAATACAGAGTTGACAAGCGTGATATAATTATATAGATAGGGATACTGGGTCGGTACACACGCTTGTTTCTGTGTTATTTTCGGAAGCTACCGGCTGACAATATGCAACTTTCAGAAAGTGAGGATGTTTTCATGGCAAAGAATCCACAGATGCCCGCAAAGCAGCCGCATATCGCATGGCGCATTTCACGCGTCGTACTCCATATCCTCGGCAAGGTGCTCCTCTGGGCGCTTATCATTGCGAGCACCCTCTGCCTCATCGCCGTGATCGCCGGCTCGATCTTCATGTCGAAATTCTCCGACTATCTCAAGCAGGACGTGATCCCCAAGAGCCGCGAATACGCGCAGGCGCTGGATCTGGACCATCTCTCCCTGGCCCAGACCTCCATCATTTATTATACCGACCGGGAAACCGGCGAGTACCGCGAGCTGCAGCAGCTCTATACCACGCAGAACCGCACCTGGGTGGCCTACGACGAGATCCCGCTCGATCTTGTCCACGCCGCCATCGCCATCGAAGACAAGCGCTTCCTCGAGCACAACGGCGTCGACTGGCTGCGCACCCTCTCGGCCGTGCGCAACTTCATCGGCGGCGACTCCTCCTTCGGCGCATCGACCATTACGCAGCAGCTCATCAAAAACCTCTCTCAGGAGGATGATGTGACGGTCAACCGCAAGGTGCAGGAGATCTTCCGCGCGCTGGCTGTTGAAGAGCGCTATACCAAATCCGAGATCATGGAGTGGTATCTCAACACCATCTACCTCGGCGAGGGCTGCTACGGTGTGCAGAGCGCCGCTGAGGTCTATTTTGCCAAGGACGTCGGCGAACTGACCACCGCCGAGTGCGCCTGTCTGATCGCCATTACCAACAACCCCTCTCTTTACGATCCGTATATCAACCCGGAGGGCAACCAGCGCCGCCGTCTCATCATTCTCGATGAGATGTATGCGCAGGGCTATATCGAGACCGAGGAGGAGCTGCAGGCCGCCAAATCACAGGAGCTTGTCTTCCGCAACGGTCTTTACGACGAAGAGACATATGTCTGCGGCGAATGCGGCTTCGAAGGCCCGCGCAGCGAATATGTGGAAAAAGAAGACGACGCCTACTTCTGCCCGAACTGCGACACGCAGAACTACGCCGTCGACAGCAACAACGCATATTCCTATTATGTCGACACCGTTTATCGCGACGTCGTTAACGATCTGTGCGACAAGTACGGCATCAGCGAGCAGGCGGCGGTGCAGAAGCTGCTGACCGGCGGCTACCGCATCTATACGCCCTACGACCCGAAGGCGCAGGAGATCCTTGACCGTGTTTATGAAAACCCCGACAACGTCCCGAACACGGTCAGCACACAGCAGCTCCAATCCGCTGCGGTGCTGATCGACAACGAAACGGGCGACATCATTGCCATGTCCGGCGGCGTCGGAGAGAAGACAGGCAGCCTGTCGCTCAACCGTGCAACGCAAAGCAAGCTGCCCACCGGCTCTTCCATCAAGCCGATCGCGGTTTACGCGCCCGCCCTGGATGCCGGCATCATCACGCCCGCGACCGCGTTTGAGGATTCCCCGTTCTACGAAAACCCCGACTGGCCGCAGAACGACTCCCGCAGCTACAGCGGTATGTGCCTTGTGCTTCGCGGCGTGACCAGCTCGCTGAACACCATCTCCGTCAAGACGCTGCACGCGCTGGGGCTGGAGAACAGCTATAATTTCCTCACCCAGAAGCTGGGCATCACCACGCTGGTCGAATCCATGGAACGCGGCGGACAGCAGTATACCGACATTGCCTACGCGCCGCTCGGCCTCGGCGAGCTGACCTACGGCCTGACCGTGCGCGAAATGGCGCAGGCCTATGCCACCTTCGCCAACAACGGCGTTTTCCGCGAGGCGCGCACCTATTTAAGGGTCGTCGACCCCGAGGGCAATGTCATTCTGGACAATACGCAGGAAAGCCACACAGCCATCAGCGAAAAGGCAAATTACTATATGACCTATATGCTCGAGAGCGTGGTCAATTACGGCACCGGCACGCCCGCCTATCTGAAGAATATGGCTGCCGCAGGCAAGACCGGCACCTCCAACAACAACCAGACCCGCTGGTTCGCCGGCTACACGCCCTACTACACCGCAGTCGTCTGGTGCGGCTATGATGAGCCGGAACAGATCATCCTCTCCGATTCGTGGGCGAATCCCGCCGCTGTGATGTGGAAGAAGTTCATGTCGCCGCTGCACGATGGTCTGGAATACCGCTCCTTCCCGCAGGCGGACGGCGTTGGCTATTACTCCGTCTGCTCGGACTGCGGTATGCTCGCCACCGAGGCGTGCGAAAAGGACGTGCGTGTCAGTGCGAGCGGCTATGAGCAGAACCGCGTGACGCAGGTGCGCCTGTTCTGGGAGGATGCGCCGAAGGAAAAATGCACCTGCCACACGATGGTCAAGATCTGCAAGGAATCCGGTAAGATCGCCAACGAATACTGCGAGCATGTGGAGGGCAACACCGTCACCGAGGTCGGTATGCTGATCTTTAACAAGGACTGGAAGGTCAACAAGGACGCACCCTATGTTTATAATGAGAAGGATACGGACGCCGTCTGTACCCTTCACACGAAGGAGTCCCTGCAGCCGACCGAGCCTTCCGAGCCGACCGATCCAACCGATCCGACCGAACCCGCAGACCCGACCGAGCCGCCCGCCCCTATCGAGCCGACCGAGCCCCATGCCATCCTGCCGCCTGAGGAAGACCCCTGGTACGGCCGCCGCAGGATCCATGCCGCATAACGCACAAAAGATACAACAGGAGAAGCCCCATGTGGATTGCTAACAACTGGAAGGACTATGAGGTCCTCGACACCTCCGACGGCGAGAAGCTCGAGCGTTGGGGAAAATACTACCTTGTCCGCCCCGACCCGCAGGTCATTTGGACGACCCCGAAAAAGCACCCGCGCTGGCGCAGCTTTGACGCCCGCTACGCCCGCTCCAACACCGGCGGCGGTCAGTGGTCGCAGCACAGGCTGCCGGAGCGCTGGCAGATCCGCTACCGCGACCTGACCTTCAACGTCAAGCCGATGAATTTCAAGCATACGGGCGTGTTCCCGGAGCAGGCGGTCAACTGGGACTTCATCGACGAGCAGATCCGCTCCGCCGGTCGAAGTGTCAGCGTGCTGAACCTCTTTGCCTATACAGGCGGCGCGACGCTCGCCGCGGCAAGGGCCGGCGCAGCCGTGTGCCATGTGGACGCGGCAAAGGGCATGGTCGCCTGGGCGCGGGAGAACGCCGCCTCGTCCGGTCTTGCCGACGCGCCGATCCGCTGGATCATCGACGACTGCGCAAAATTCGTCGAGCGCGAGATCAAGCGCGGCCGCCGCTACGACGCCGTCATTATGGACCCGCCCTCCTACGGGCGCGGCCCGTCCGGCGAGATCTGGAAGCTGGAAAAGGATCTGTATCCGTTTTTGAAGCTGGTCGCCGGCGTGCTTTCCGACGAACCGCTGTTCTTCCTCATCAATTCCTACACGACCGGGCTTGCCCCGTCCGTTCTGACCTGCCTTCTGGATACTGTCGTCACGCCGCGCTACGGCGGGCACACGGTCTCGGAGGAGCTGGGTCTGCCCGTGACCGATTCGGGCATCGTCCTGCCCTGCGGCGCTTCCGGCCGCTGGGTCTCCGGGAGGTGATGGCCGTGCAGAAAGCCGTGACCATTTCCGATCTGCACTTTGCCTACCCGTCGCAGACGGAGGCAGAGCCGTTGCGCATCTTTGACGGCCTCGACCTCGCGATCGACGAAGGCTCTTTCGTCGCCGTGCTCGGGCACAACGGCTGCGGAAAATCCACCCTCGCCAAGCATTTGAACGCGATCCTGCTGCCGGAGGGCGGCAGCGTCCATGTCTTCGGCATGGACACGAAGGACGAAGACCTTTTGCTCGACATCCGCCGCACCGTCGGCATGGTGTTCCAGAATCCCGACAACCAGATGGTCGCCAACGTTGTGGAGGAAGACGTCGCCTTCGCGCCGGAAAACCTCGGCGTGCCCTCCGGGGAGATCCGCAGGCGCGTGGATGACGCGCTGAAGGCTGTCGGGATGTATGACTACCGCAAGCACGCACCGCATCTGCTCTCCGGCGGACAAAAGCAGCGCGTCGCCATCGCGGGCGTCATCGCCATGCAGCCGCGCTGCATCGTGCTCGACGAGCCGACCGCCATGCTCGACCCGCAGGGGCGCGAGGAAGTAATGCGCACCGTCGAGCGGCTCAACCGTGAAAAAGGCATCACCGTCGTGCTCATCACCCACCATATGACCGAGGCCATCCGCGCCGACCGCGTGATCGTCATGGACAGAGGCAAGATCCTCACCGACGGCACGCCGAAGCAGGTCTTTCCACAGGTGGAGCTGCTCAAGTCCGCCGGTCTGAGCGTCCCCGCGACAACACAGTTGATCTACGCGCTGAACGAGGCGGGCTGTGCCCTGCCCCCGGACGCGCTTACTACAGAAGAATGTGCGCAGGCACTTTACGCCATGCTGAAGGCCTGACCACCGGGAGGAACCACATTGTCTGCAATCATCGAGGTCAAAGACCTCTGCCACACCTACAGCGCCGGCACGCCGTTTGAGCACGTCGCTGTCGATCACATCTCATTTTCCGTGGAGAAGGGCGAGTTTCTCGGACTCATCGGACACACCGGCTCCGGGAAATCCACCCTCATCCAGCATCTGAACGGACTGCTTCAGCCGACCGGAGGCGACATTCTTCTCGGCGGAGAGAGCATCTGGAAGGATAAGCAGACGACCCGCGCGGCGCGTTTTCGCGCCGGGCTGGTCTTTCAATATCCGGAATACCAGTTATTTGAGGAGACGGTGTTCAAGGACATCGCCTTCGGCCCGAAAAATATGGGTCTCAGCGAGGCCGAGATTCGCGAACGCGTCCTGCGCGCCATCGGCTTTGTCGGTCTTGATGAAGCCGTGCTGGAAAAATCCCCGTTTGATCTCTCCGGCGGGCAGAAGCGCCGCGTCGCCATCGCGGGCGTCATCGCCATGGAGCCGGAGATCATCATCTTCGACGAACCCACCGCCGGGCTGGATCCCGCCGGCTGCGCTTCCCTGCTCGAAAATATCCGTGCCTATCAAAAGGCGACGCAGGCGACCGTTTTGATGGTCAGCCACTCGATGGATGACGTCGCCGTGCTTGCCGACCGCCTGCTCGTGCTGAATCACGGCAGGGTCGAGATGCTCGGCACGCCGAACGAGGTCTTTCAGAACGCCACCCGCCTGACGGAGATCGGGCTTGCCGTGCCGCAGATCACGGCGCTGTTCCTGCGCCTGCAGGAGCTGGGCATTCCGGTCGATCCCGCCACCTATACCGTCAGCGACGCCATGCGTCAGCTTTTGCTCCTGAAAGGAGGGAAAGCCGATGCTTAAGGACATCACTCTCGGTCAGTATTTCCCCGGTGATACCGTCATCCATCGCCTCGACCCGCGCACGAAGCTGCTGATGGTCATTGTCTATATCGTCGCGCTGTTCCTGTGCAAATGGTTCGTTTCCTACGGCGTCGCGCTGGCATTCCTTGCCACGGTCATCATCCTGTCGAAGATCCGCCTCAAGGCGCTGTTCAAGGGCCTGAAGCCACTTCTGATCATCATTCTTTTTACGGCGGTTCTGAACATATTCTACACCGACGGCACGGTTTTGGTCGAATTTTGGATCTTCCGCATCACGCGTGAGGGTCTGATAAACGCCTTTTTCCTCGTGCTGCGCATCATGCTTCTGGTCATGGGCACGTTCCTGATGACCTACACGACCTCGCCCATCGCCCTGACAGACGGGCTGGAGTCGCTGCTCTCGCCATTAAAGAAGCTGCGCTTCCCCGTGCACGAGCTTGCCATGATGATGAGCATCGCCCTGCGCTTTATCCCGACGCTGATCGAGGAGACGGACAAGATCATCTCGGCGCAGAAGGCGCGCGGCGCGGACTTTGAGACCGGCAATATCTTCCGCCGCGCCAAGGCGCTGATCCCCATCCTTGTGCCGCTGTTTGTCAGCGCGTTCCGCCGCGCCGACGAGCTGGCAACGGCAATGGAGTGCCGCTGCTACCACGGCGGCAAGGGGCGCACCAAGCTCAAGCAGCTCCGCTACCGCAGACGCGACGTGCTTTCGCTGCTGCTCGGCGCGGTGCTTCTGGGCGGCATCATTACGCTGCGTCATTTCGGACTTTGATCCATTCGGAAAGGAGGGCTCCGCGTGCGGAACATCGCCCTGTTCCTAAAATACGACGGCACCGCCTATCACGGCTGGCAGGTGCAGAAAAACGCGCGTTCCGTCGCGCAGACCCTTGAGGAAGCCACCGCCGCCGTGGTCGGGCATCGCGTGCATCTGACCGGCTGCGGCCGGACGGACGCCGGCGTCCACGCGCGCGTCTATGTGGCAAATTTCCGCACGGACGCCAGAATTCCCTGCGGCCGCCTCCCCTACGCGCTCAACACCCACCTGCCGGATGACATCGTCGTCTGGGACGCGAAGGAGGTACCTGAGGGCTTCAACGCCATCGGCTCGTGCGTCCGCAAGGAATATACCTATCAGATCTACAATTCCCACATCCGCGATCCGTTTTATGTAAACCGTGTTTGGTTTTACCCCAAGCATCTGGACGAGCGTGTGATGCAGGAGGCTGCGTCGCAGTTCGTCGGAACGCATGACTTTGCCGCCGTGCGCTCGGTCGGAACGGACGTCCGCTCCACGGTGCGCACCGTGTACCACTTTGACGTAGAACGCAGGCAGGAGCTGATCCTCCTGCGCGTGTGCGCCAACGGCTTCCTTTACAATATGGCGCGCGCGATGGTCGGCACGGTGGTTTACGCCGCCGAGGGCAAGATCGCCCCGAACGGGATCGGCAAGCTCCTGGCGGACGGCAACCGCACCGCAGCCGGCCCGACCGTTCCCGCAGGCGGCCTTTACATGACCCAGCTCTGGTATGACGACGGGGAGGTGAGCTTCCATGTCCGATAAGACCAAAATCGAGATTGTCCCGGAGGGACCGGAGGAAAAAAAGCCACCCGTCAAAAAGCGTTGGCTGCTCTTTGGCGGCATTTTCCTGCTGGTGCTTCTCCTTCTCGTGTGGTTTTTGCTCTCCGGCACCACGTCGCTCGACGGTCTGAAGCGTTTTTTCCGCTATTTCGGCAAGGACGACAAGCAATACGGCACGCTGCAATTTGAGACTTACGGCAGTTGCAGCTACGCGCTGGCAGACGGTCGTTTTGCCGTCGCGACGCAAAGCGGCGCAACGCTCTTTTCTGAGAGCGGCAGCGCGCTTTGCCGCGTGCAGGGCAGCTTCCTGAATCCCGCGATGAAAAGCGCCGGCGAATATCTGCTCGTCTATGACATCGGCGGCACGCGCCTCGTCCTGCTCAACGCAGAAGGCGAAACGTTACTTGATACAACCGCCTCCGCAGCGATCTATGACGCGGAGGTCTCGCCCGAGGGCTATCTCAGCGTCCTGTGCGAGGGGACGGACTGCCGCGCACAGCTCACGGTCTATTCCAAAACCGGCGCAACGCCCTATATCCGCCGCGCAAAAACCAGCTATCTCAGCGCCTGCGCTCTCTCGCCCGACGGCAGTCTTGCCGCCGCAGTCACGTTGGGGCAGCAGGATATTCAGTTCGTCAGCGCCGTGCAGCTTTATCAAACCGACGCCGAGGACGTCGCCGCGGAGCTTTCGCTCGGCGCGCAGACGGTCTATGACCTGCGCTTTCTGAGCCGGCAGCGGCTGTGCGCCGTTGGAGAGGACAGCCTCGTCTTTTTTGACGCTGGCGGCAGCCTCGTGCGGGAATACACCGTGGACGATGCTTTGATCGCCGGCTTCAGTTTCGACGGTGACGGCTTTGTAACCGTGCTCTACGACCAGTTTGAGGCAGGCGCGGGCAGCCGTCTGGTCACGCTGGACGAGAACGGCGAGGAGCTTGGCACCGTAACGCTCGCGCAGACGCCGATGCACTTCAGCGCCTGCGGCTCCTATGTCGCCGTGCTGACCGATCAGGCGCTCACCGTCTATGACAGCAGCCTTGCGGTGCGCAACCGCACCGATAACTCCGGCTATCTCAAAGCCTTTGTCCGCGCGGACGGAACCGCCATGTGTGTCTCGTCCGGCGAGGCAACGCTTTATATCCCCTAAGGAGGAATGAATTTGAAACCGACGCTTTGCGGCAGATGTAAGAAAAACGTCGCCGTGATCTTTATCACAAAAGTTGAAAACGGAAAAAGCACCAACGAAGGGCTGTGCCTGAAATGCGCCAAGGAGCTTGGCATCAAGCAGGTCGACGAGATCGTAGAGCGCATGGGCATCACCGACGAGGATCTTGACGCGCTCAACGGCGAGATGCTTTCGATGATGCAGACCGACACGGACGAGGAGGACGACGACATCGGCAGCCGTACCGCCACCTTCCCACACATGAACCGCCTGTTCGGCGGCGCGAACGAGCTTGCGCCGAAAGAGGAGCCGAAAGAGCGCTCCAAAGACCCGCAGCCGGAAAAGCCCAGAAAAAGCAAGCATAAATTCCTTGACACCTACTGCCTGAACCTGACGGGCAAGGCGCGGGCCGGGGCGCTCGACCGGGTCATCGGCCGCGAGGCGGAGACGGAGCGCGTCGTGCAGATTCTCAACCGCCGCCAGAAGAACAATCCCTGCCTGATCGGCGAGCCGGGCGTCGGCAAGACCGCCATCGCGGAGGGTCTTGCGCAGCGCATCGTCGCGGGAAGCGTCCCCTTCAAGCTCCGCGACAAAGAGGTCTATCTGCTCGACCTGACCGCCCTCGTCGCCGGAACGCAGTTCCGCGGTCAGTTTGAAAGCCGTATGAAGAGCCTGATCGCAGAGGTCAAAGCCTGCGGCAACATTATCCTCGTCATCGACGAGGTGCATAATCTCGTCGGCGCCGGCGACGCGGAGGGCTCAATGAATGCCGCCAACATCCTCAAGCCCGCCCTTTCGCGCGGCGAAATCCAGGTCATCGGCGCGACGACCTTCGCCGAATACCGCAAATATATCGAAAAGGACAGTGCCCTTGAACGCCGCTTCCAGCCCGTCACCGTGGCAGAGCCGACCATCGAGGAGGCTGTCGCCATCATCCGCGGCATCGCGCATTATTACGAGCTGTTCCACGGCGTCACGGTCACGCCGGAGATCGCACGGCAGGCCGTCGTGCTCTCCGAGCGCTATATCACCGACCGTTTTCTGCCGGACAAGGCCATCGACCTTTTGGACGAGGCCTGCTCCGACCTGAACCTGCACACAAAGGAGATCTCCGACCTCGCGGAAAAGCGCAAGGAGCGCGACGACTACAATCTGGAGATCAAGATGCTCACCGAGGACACGGAGCACGAGAATTTCGAGCGGCTTGCGATGCTTCGCAGCAACGTTCTGCGTCTTGACAAGGAGATCGCCCTGCTGGAGCAAAAGCCCGCGCCCGTGCTGACGATGGAAAATCTCGCCCGTGTGATCGAAATGTGGACGAAGATCCCCGCCAGCAAGATCCGAGCGCAGGAATACGAGCAGCTCCGCACGCTGGAGGAGCGTCTGAAAAAGCGCATCGTGGGGCAGGATGAGGCCATCCGTGCCGTGGCGTCTGCCATCCGCCGCAGTCGCGTCGGCATCGCCACGAAAAAGCATCCCGTCTCCTTCATCTTTGTCGGCTCGACGGGCGTCGGCAAGACCGAGCTGGTCAAGACCCTTGCCGACGAGCTGTTCGACTCCGTGGATTCTCTGGTGCGGCTGGATATGTCGGAATATATGGAGCGTCACTCCGTCTCGAAGCTGATCGGCTCGCCTCCCGGCTATGTCGGCTACGACGAGGCCGGACAGCTCACAGAGAAGATCCGCCGCAAGCCCTACAGCGTCATCCTCTTCGATGAGCTGGAAAAGGCGCACCCCGACGTGCTCAACGTCCTTCTCCAGATCCTTGACGACGGCCGCATTACCGACGCGCAGGGCCGCGTGGTAAACTTCGAGAACACCGTGATCGTGATGACCTCCAACGCCGGCTCCGAGCGCAAGGACGGCTCGGTCGGCTTCGCCCGCAGTATGTCCGAGCAGAGCAAGGAAAAGGCGATGAAGTCGCTGCGCGAGTTCCTGCGCCCGGAGTTCCTCAACCGCGTCGACGAGATCGTCTGCTTCAACAAGCTGTCCGAGGCGGACTTCCGCGGCATCGCGGCGATCATGCTCGGCGAGCTGCGCGACAATCTCGACGAGCACGGCATCCACCTGCTCTGGGACGAGAGCGTCATCGACTTCCTTGTGCGCAAGTCCTATTCCCTCACCTACGGCGCGCGGAATCTGCGCCGCACCATCCAGCGCGAGCTGGAAGACGCGATCGCAGAGAAGATCATTGACAGCTATGAGCATCCGATCTCGCAGATCAAGCTGGAAGCCGAGGGCGAGCAGGTGCATATTCTGTCGCTGTAATCCAAAATTCAGAAAGAAAGTTAAACAGAAAGCATGATCAAAGCAGCATTTTTCGACATTGACGGCACGCTGGTGTCGCTGAAATCCAAGGTCTATCCACCCTCGACTGCCGTGGCGCTGGAGCGCCTGCGGCAAAACGGCGTGCTCCTGTTCGTTGCGACAGGCCGCTCGCGTTTTGAGATCAAAAGTGAGCACCTGCTCGACGGTCTGCATTTTGACGGGATGCTGACGAATAACGGGCAGGATGCCTACGACGAAAACGGCAACCGGCTCTACGGCAGACCCATTCTCCCCGCGGAGGCCGAGGCGATCATCAACTGGGCGAATGCGCACAACATCGGCTGCTGGGCCGCAGGCGCAGACAAGATCTGCATCAACGCCTGCACGCCCTGTGTGGCACATTCTCTGGAGGCGATCCACACGCGCCTGCCGGAGATCGCCGACCTGCGGTCGATGCTGCAACGCCCGATTTATAAGATCGTATTCTTTGCCACGCGGGCAGAGCTGGAGGAGGCCATGCGTCTTGCGCCGCATTGCATCGCAACGCAGTGGTTTGAAACCGGCTTTGATATTATTTCCAATGAAGGCGGCAAGGAAGTCGCCATGGCAGAGGTCCTGGCCAATTACGGCATTTCGCCGGAGGAATCCATCGCTTTCGGCGACGCGGAAAACGACATCGCCATGCTGCGCGCTGCGGGCATCGGCGTCGCGATGGGCAACGCTACACCGGAGGCAAAGGCGGCGGCTGACTATGTTACGGACGATTGTGACGATGACGGTCTGCTGCACGCGCTGGAGCATTTTTCGTTGATTTAGGCAGAGGCACTCTGCCCAAAAAAGATAAGGAGTGTTCCCCTATGAAACAGAAAAGGCAACTCGTCAAGCTGCTGATCCTGCTCGTACTGCTCCTTGCCGCCGGCGGCGGCGCATGGGCTGCGGGCGTCTTTGAGGGTCTCTCGCTGCGCACCTCGCTGGAGTTCAACACGAAGGCATTGTTCCAATTCCTGCTGATGCTCTTCGGTGTTCTGCTCCTGGCAAACCTCGTGATCCTCGTGCTGCGCAGCCTGAAACCAAAGCGTCACCGCGGACGCACCCTCGTCACGCTGATCGCCAGCCTGACAAAATACGCCGCCGCGCTCGTGATCCTCTGCTGGGGGCTGAGCATTCTGGGTGTCGATGTGTCCACCATCGTCGCCAGCGTCGGGATCCTCGCTCTCATCGTCGGCTTCGGCGCAGAGAGTCTGATCGCGGATGTTGTCACGGGCATTTTCATGCTGTTTGAAAACCAGTGCAACGTCGGCGACATCGTGGAGGTAGGCGGCTTCCGCGGCACCGTGCAGGAGATCGGCATCCGCACCACCTCCGTCATAGATACCGGCGGTAACGTGCGCATCATCAACAACTCCGAGATGAAAAACATCCTCAACCGCTCGGACAACAGCTCCATCGCCGTCTGCGACGTCGCGATTCCCTACGAGACGGATCTGGAGGCGCTGGAGAAAAAGCTGCCGGAACTGCTGGAAAAGATCTGTCAAGAGAATCCGTCGGCTATGAAGCGGGCGCCGGAATATCTGGGCGTGCAGGCTTTGGCAGATTCCGCCGTCGTGCTGCGTTTCATTGCCGAGGTCGAGGAAAAGTCGATCTTCTCAACGCAGCGCCTGCTGAATCGTGAGCTGCTGCTCGGTCTGCGCAAGCTCGGCGTAGAGTGTCCCTATCCGCAGCTCGACGTACATACCAGGTAAACGTATGAACGACCGATACGAGCGGGAATACCCACCTGCCGGGGCGGAATTTCTCCCACCGAGTGAAGAGTTTTCTCCTCCTGCCGCCGAAGTTGCCTCCCCTGCTGCGGAGTTTTCGGCTTCAGCAGCGCAACGCCGGGACGACGCTTCGAAAAAGAAGTGGCGTCTGCGCAAAAAAATGCTCTATCTTGTCGCGGCATTCACCGTAACTGCCACGATTGCCCTGCCAAAGGTCGTGCGCAGCGTGAAGCCGCCACAGGACGAGCCCGCTCCCACGCAAACGCAGCCTGTACCCACGGAAACGCAGCCTGTGCCGACCCAGACGGAGCCTGC
>CAMEMX010000006.1 GCA_945927915.1 uncultured Clostridia bacterium | reverse complement strand
TTCAACAGAACTATGGAGGAAGGTATGGCATCAAGTTTAAGAAAGAAATACATCGGTGACCGCGCGTTTTACCGCATGGCGCTGGCGGTCGCCGTGCCGATCATGGTTCAGAACGGCATCACGCAGTTCGTCGCCCTGCTCGACAACATCATGGTCGGCGGCGTCGGCGAGACGGCAATGGGCGGTGTCGGCGTGGCGAACCAGCTCATTTTTGTCTTCAATCTGGCGATTTTCGGCGCGGTCTCCGGCGCGGGCATCTTCGGCGCGCAGTATTACGGCAGCGGCAACCACGACGGCGTGCGCTATGCGTTCCGCTTCAAGCTGCTCATCTGCGCGGCGCTGACGGCGCTGGGTGTGGGCATCTTTTTGCTGTTTGGAGAGGATCTGATCCTGCTCTATCTCAAGGGCGAGGGCACGCAGACGCAGCGCGCCGAAACGCTCTACTTTGCGAAGGAGTATCTGCGCATCATGCTGATCGGCTTTGTGCCGTTCGTCCTGTCGCAGTGCTATGCCGGCACCCTGCGCGAGACCGGGCAGACCATCGTGCCGATGACCGCAGGCATCGCCTCGGTCGCCGTCAACCTCTGCCTGAACGCGCTGCTCATTTTCGGCAACCTCGGCTTCCCACGGCTCGGCTCTGCGGGCGCCGCCATCGCGACGGTGGTCGCGCGCTTTGTCGAGGCGGGCATCGTGATGCTCTGGACGCACCGCCACCCCAAGCGCTGCCGTTTCATCGTCGGCGCCTACCGCTCGCTGCGCATCCCGAAGCAGCTTGCGGGAAAGATCGCCGTAAAGACCCTGCCGCTCATGCTCAACGAGACGCTCTGGGCCGGCGGCATGGCGCTGCTCGGCCTGTGCTACAGCCTGTGCGGCCTCATCGTCGTGCCTGCCAACACGATCGCCTCGACCGTGGGCAACGTTTTCAATGTCGCGTTCCTGGCGATGGGAAACGCCATCGGCATCATCGTCGGTCAGCTCCTCGGCGCGAACAAGCTCGACGAGGCGGTGGACACCGACCGCAAGCTGATCGTCTTTTCCGTGGCGATCTGCTTCGCCATCGGCGGCGCCATGGCGCTGCTGTCGCCCTATATCCCGAACATCTACACCGCCCAGCCCGCGCAGGTGCGGGCGCTGGCCTCGAAATTCATCCTGATCGTCGCGATCGCCATGCCCATCAACAGCCTCGCCAACGCGACCTATTTTACGATGCGCTCCGGCGGCAAGACCTTCGTCACCTTCCTGTTTGACAGCGCCTATGTCTGGTGCATCACCGTGCCGCTGGCGTTCTTCCTGCAGCGTGTGGTGGGGATCTCCATCGTGCCGCTGTATCTGGTCTGCCAGCTCGTCGACCTCGGCAAGTGCGCCGTCGGTCTGATCCTCATCAAGAAGGGTGTTTGGGTCAACAATATCGCAAAGGATGGTGTAAAATGAACACGGAGTTTTATCAGAAGCACAGCCTGCTGCGCATTTTCCTCTCCTATTTCAAGCCGCATCGCAAGCTGTTCGCAATGGATATGTTCTGCGCGATGCTCGTCGCGGTGGTCGATCTGGCCTTCCCGCTCGTCTCGCGCACCGCGATGAACGACCTGCTGCCGCGTGAGGCCTACAGCGCGTTTTTTGCCGTCATGGGCGCGATGGCGGTGGCCTATCTCATTCGCGCGGTGCTGTATTACGTCATCTGCTACTGGGGCCATACCTTCGGCATCCGCGTCGAGGCGGACATCCGCCGCGACCTGTTTTCGCATATGCAGAGCCTCGGCTACGAGTTTTATGACCGCAACCGCACCGGCCAGCTCATGAGCCGCCTGACGAGCGACCTGTTCGAGATCACCGAGCTTGCCCACCACGGCCCGGAGGATCTCATCATCTCGGCGCTGACGATCGTCGGCGCGCTGATCGTGATGTTCACGATCGAGTGGCGGCTGGCGCTGGTCATCTGCGTCATATTGCCGATCCTGCTCGTCGTCGTGATCTCGCGTCGGCGGAAAATGAGCGCCGTGTCCAAGGGCGTCAAGAGCCGCACCGCCGCCATCAACGCCGAGATCGAGTCCTCGCTCTCCGGCATCCGCACGGCGAAGGCGTTTGCCAACGAGACCGTCGAATTCGGCAAGTTCAACGAGGCCAACGAGCGCTTCAAGGTCTCCAAGCGCGAGTTTCACCGCGAAATGGGCATCTTCTCCGGCTCGCTGGAGTTCTTCATGTCGATCTTGTCCGTGGCGGTCATCGCCGTCGGCGGCGCGCTCATCATGGACGGCAGCATGGAGATGATCGACCTGCTGACCTTCAGCCTCTACATCTCCACCTTCATCAGCCCCGTGCGCAAGCTCATCAACTTCGCCGAGATGTTCGCCAACGGCTTCGCCGGCCTGAGCCGCTTTGCCGAGCTGATGCGCACGGAGCCGTCGCTCAAGGACGCGCCCGACGCGCAGGAGCTGAAGAACGTCCGCGGCGAGATCGAGGTCAGGGACGTCTCCTTCGCCTATGACGATGACCTCGACGTGCTCGAGGACGTCAGCCTGCGCGTGCTGCCGGGCGAGACGATCGCCATCGTCGGCCCCTCCGGCGGCGGAAAGAGCACGCTCTGCCGCCTGATCCCGCGCTTTTACGACGTGACGGCCGGCGCGATCACCATTGACGGTCACGACGTGCGCAGCGTGACGCAGAAATCGCTGCACCAGGCCATCGGCGTCGTGCAGCAGGAGGTCTTCCTCTTTGCCGACACCATCGGCAACAACATCCGCTACGGTCGCCCGGACGCGACGATGGAGGAGGTCGTCGAGGCGGCGAAGCGCGCCGAGATCTACGACGACATCATGGCCATGCCCGACGGCTTCGACACCTACGTCGGCGAGCGCGGCACCCTCCTGTCCGGCGGACAGAAGCAGCGCGTCTCCATCGCACGCATTTTCCTGAAAAACCCGCCCATTCTGATCCTCGACGAGGCGACGAGCGCCCTCGACAGCGTGACCGAGGCGAAGATCCAGTCCGCGCTCGACGCGCTGGCGGTCGGACGCACGACGCTCATCATCGCCCACCGCCTTTCGACCATCCGCAGCGCCTCACGCATCATCGTGATCGCGGACGGCAGGATCTGCGAGCAGGGCACGCATGACGAGCTGATGCGCCGCGGCGGCCTCTATGCCGGCCTGCGCCGGACGCAGGATCTGGGCCAGCAGCACTGAACCGCAGGAACCGCGCCCGCCGGGCGCGGTTTTTTGCGCGGCGTAACGCGAAATATCATAGAAAAAGTATATTCTTCTTGCTTTTTTGGTAAACTCGTGGTAATATGACATAGTTACACCCACGACGCGCACCAAGGTGCGCGCTTCGCATAGGATGAAAAAAACGAGAGGATGACTCCGCATGAATCAGCATCTGCACCCCGATGGGGTGATCGTCCATTTCCTGACCGACGGCGCGTGCGTCAGTTGCAGGGAATTCGGCTCCGGACATATCAACAGCACCTATCAGGTCAGGACCGACCGCGATAAGGTCTATATTTTACAGTGCATCAACCGCTACGTCTTCACCGACCCCAAGGCCGTCATGGAAAACGTCAGCGCCGTGACGGAATACCTGCGCGGGCGCGTATCCGACCCCAGCGAGACGCTGCACTTCGTCCCCGCGGACACCGGAAATTATTATTTCGTCGACGAGGCGGGCGAATACTGGCGCTGCTACGAATTTGCCGACGGCATCTGCCTTGAGGCGCCGGAGACCGACCGCGATTTTTACGAGAGCGCCATTGCTTTCGGTCGTTTCCAGGAAATGCTGCGCGATTTTCCGGCGGATACCCTGCATGAAACGATCCCGCTGTTCCATAATACCATCAACCGCTACCGCCTGTTTAAGGAATCGCTCGCGCGCAACGCCGCCGGCAGAGCCGACGAGGTCAAGCCCGAGATCGACTTTATCATGGCGCGTGAGGACGAGGCCGGCACGATCTGCCGCCTGCTTGAGAGCGGGGAGCTGCCCCTGCGCGTGACGCATAACGACACCAAGCTCAACAACGTCCTGCTCGACCAAAAGACGCGCAAGGCGATGTGCGTCCTCGACCTCGACACCGTCATGCCCGGCTCGTCGCTGTATGACTACGGCGATTCCATCCGCTTCGGCGCGGCGACCGCCCCCGAAGATGAGCCGGACACCGCCAAAATGGGCATCAATCTCGACCTCTTCCGCGTCTACACGGCGGGCTACCTCACCGCCTGCCACAGCCTGACCGAGGCCGAGACGCAGCTTCTGCCCCTCGGCGCGAAGATCATCACGCTGGAGCTTGCGGTGCGCTTCCTGACCGACTATCTCGACGGCGACCGCTATTTCAAGACCGCCTACCCGGAGCACAACCTCGTCCGCACCCGCGCCCAGCTCAAGCTCGTGGCAGACATGGAGGCGCACTGGGACGAGATGCAGAAAATCGTCGCGGAAGAAGCCGCGAAGCATTGAGGAGAAACCGATGAAGTATTTGGGCATTGAATATTCCGTCAAAAATCTTCCCGTGCTCGACACGGACTTTATCCCCTTCGGCGTCTGGATCGACGCCTATGAAAAGGGCGCGGAAAAACCCCTGACCATCGCCATCGAGCGCGACAAGGGCAAGATCTCCGTCCACCACACGAAGATCCACGGCACGGAGGCGCTGCGCGAGGCGGACTACCGCTTCGTCGAGCGCTATGTCAAGTTCCTGCTGTGGTCGATCGGCGGCTTCCGCATCTATATCTGCGGCGACAGCGCCCTGGCGCAGCGCCTGCAGCAGGCCTATACCCTCGAGGGCGAGCGCTGGTTCGACGTGCAGTTCATGCAGGACGTGTATGAGGTGCCGTTCGAGGTCATCGACTGCCCGATCGAGGACTGCCCGCAGGAGAACGAGGCGTCCGTCTCCATCGGCGGCCACATGGAGGGCTGCCGCATCGGCTTCGACGCCGGCGGCTCCGACCGCAAGGTCTCTGCCGTCATCGACGGCAAGACCGTCTACTCCGAGGAGGTCATCTGGCACCCGAAGACGGAATCCGACCCGCAGTACCACTTCGACGGCATCGTCGAGGCGTTCAAGACCGCCGCGTCCAAGATGCCCCGCGTCGACGGTATCGGCGTTTCGTCGGCGGGCGTCTTCATCGGCAACAGCCCGATGGTCTCGGCGCTGTTCATCAAGGTCCCGCGCGAAAAGCGCGAGCTGGTCAAGACCATCTATGACCGCGCCGCGCTGGAGATCGGCGACGTGCCCATTGTCGTTGCCAACGACGGCGACGTGACCGCGCTGGCAGGCGCGATGGGTCTGGAGTGCGGCTCCGTCATGGGGATGGCGATGGGCACAAGCGAGGCGGTCGGCTATGTCGATGCCGACGGCAACGTCCTCGGCTGGCTCAACGAGCTTGCCTTCGCCCCCGTCGACCTGTACGAAAGCGCCATGGCGGACGAATGGTCGACCGACATCGGCGTCGGCTGCAAGTATTTCTCGCAGGACGCGGTCATCAAGCTCGCGCCCAGAGCCGGTATCGAGCTGGACGAGAGCCTCACGCCCGCCGAAAAGCTCAAGGCCGTGCAGCTTCTCGTCGAAAAGGGCGACAGCCGCGCCAGACAGATCTTTGAATCCATCGGCGTCTACCTTGCCCACACGATGAAGCTCTATTGCCGCTTCTACGACGTGCACCACATGATCGTCCTCGGCCGCGTGATGTCCGGCCTGGGCGGCAGCATGATCCTCGACACCTGCCTGCGCGTCCTGCGCGAGGAGTATCCGGAGCTTGCCGGCAAGGTGCGCGTGATGCTCCCGGACGAGAAGACCCGCCGCGTCGGTCAGTCCGTCGCCGCCGCCTCCCTGCCCGAAGCAAGAAAGTAAGAGTATATACGCGGCGGCTGTCCTGCCGCCGCGCACGTTATCCAAGGAGAATACCATGAATTTCAAAAATGCCAACATCTATACCGCACAGTTCCGCTTTGAGCGCGGCGCGTTTTCCGTCGAGGACGGGAAGTTCTGCAATGTGCTCGGGCAGGAGGCGCCCGACGCGGTCGACCTCGGCGGCGCTTACGTCATCCCCGGCCTGATCGACGTCCACACCCACGGCAACTCCGGCGCGGATTTTTCCGACGGCGATGTAGCCGGCGTGGAGAAAATGGCGAACTATCTGGCGAAAAACGGCGTGACCTCGTTCGCACCCGCGTCGATGACCCTGCCCTATGAGACACTGGAAAAGGCGTTCGCCTCCGCCCGTGCGTTCGTGGACGCCGGACATGACGATGCCGCCGCCCTGCGCGGCATCCAGATGGAGGGCCCGTTCTTCTCCGAGAAGAAGAAGGGCGCGCAGAACGGCGCTTACCTCAGAGATCCTGATTTTGACGCGTTCAAGGCGTTGCAGGACGGCTGCGGCGGTCTGGTGCGCATCGTGGACGTCGCGCCGGAGCTTCCGGGCGCGGAGGAATTCATCCGCAGGGCAAAGACGCTCTGCACCGTCTCGATCGCCCACACGGACGCCGACTATGACGCGGCACGCAGGGGCATCGAAGCCGGCGTGACCCACCTGACCCACCTGTATAACGCCATGCCCGCCATCCACCACCGCAAGCCCGGCGTGATCGCCGCGGCTGCCGAGGCGGAAGCCGTCAGCGCCGAGCTGATCTCCGACGGACAGCACGTCCATCCCGCGTCCGTGCGGTTGGCGTTCCGCATCTTCGGCGCGAGCCGCATGGTGCTCATCTCCGATTCGCTGCGCTGCTGCGGTATGCCCGACGGCGAATATGAGCTGGGCGGTCAGCAGGTCTTTTTGAAGGGCGGCGTTGCGCGCCTTGCCGACGGCACGATCGCAGGCTCCGCGACGAACCTGTACGAATGTATGCAGCGGGCGGTCAGCTTCGGCATCTCCCGCGAGGATGCCATCCGCGCGGCGACCTACAACCCCGCGCGGCAGATCGGTGCGCTGACCGAGGTCGGCTCCATCGAAAACGGCAAATGCGCCGACTTCGTGGTCTGCGACGCGGAGCTGAACCGCAAGGCGGTCTGGCTGCGCGGCAGGAAGCTGTAATGGAATAAAGAATCAAAAAATCCGGCCTGCATGGAGCGCCATGCGGGCCGGATCGTTTTATACAAAATGGAACGGGTTTTTGACCTCTGCGCCCCAGAGGGCGGCGGCGGTGCGCCACATCGCTTTGGCGTGGATGCGGTCGTGCCAGATAAAACGCCGCAGCACCTTGCGCATCGTCCAGCTTTCGCCGTCGGGCGCGGTGTAGACCTTATCCGAGAGAAAGTCGGGCAGGGTCTCCAGCTCGGCAAGCGCCTGCATCCGGTTGGCGTAGATGTCGGGGACGTTCTGCGTCTCCAGCCCGAACGCGCCCGTGTAATACGAGGTCACGGAATTCGTGTGCTCGTACATCTCGCGCGGCGTGCGCGGCACGGCGCCGTAAAACGTCCGACGCGGTGCGCGTCCGGAGATGTCCGGGTTGGGGATGCTGTCGTAAAGCCGGCGAAAATCGCGGGCGGATTTGAGCACCAGCAGCTTCAGACGGTCGTACTCCGCCTCGGAAAGCGGCTTGCGCTCGCTGTCAAACAGCACGTCGGAGTCCGCATCGCAGATCTGCAGATCGGATTCCCTGCGCTGGACGATCTCGACCTCGGGCGCGTCCGCCGGCAGGTCGCACACGCCGCACCAGCGCAGATAGGCGCGCGCTTCTCCGGCGAACTTCGCCAGTGCTTCGTTTTCCGTTGCGCCGCGCACATATGCGCCGGGGAGATTGCCGGCGTAGATCAGATAACCGCCGTCGTTATATTCACAGACTGCCTCAATTTTCATATGGCTCCCTCCGAGATCGGTGCGGACAGAACTGCGTCCACGGGAATGTCGTGCGCCTGCACGGGAAGATCGGGCAAAAGCTGGAAATCATAGCACAGCGCGATGGTCGGGTGCGGCTCGCGGGCGAGGAAGCGGTCGTAAAACCCGCCGCCGTAGCCCATGCGGTGCCCCTGCGGGTCGAAGGCGAGGCCGGGCATCAGCACGAGGGCATCGCGGTCGTCCGCGATCTCGCCGGAGAGCGGCTCCGGGATGCCCTTATAGCCGAGAGCAACGGGCGTCGTGCCGTCAAAGCGGAGAAAACGCATCTCGTCGCCGAACACCTTCGGCACGGCGACACGCTTGCCGTCTTGCAGGGCGCGGCGCAGGATCGGCGCGGTGCGCACCTCCTGATTGTAGCTCAGGTAGGCGTAAAGCGCCGTCGCGCGGCGGTACATCGGATGGTCGAATAATGCCTGCGCCAGACGCTCCGAGGCATATGTGATCTGCGCCTCGGTCAGCGCGCGTTTCTTCTCCCGAATGCGCGCACGCAGGGCGGTTTTATCCATTCCGCTCACCTCTTTTGCTCTATTGTAGCCCATGAACCGACCTGTGTCAATGCAAAAACGGTGTCGAATTTGGTCATAAACGCAGAAATGTCCATTGCACGGGAAGAAGGACGCTGATATAATGTGGGAAAATGACCAAAGAGAGGTAGTATATGGTGTACCATGTCCTGTTCAATCCCCACGCGGGCAACGGTCACGGCGAGGCGGAGGCGCGAAAGCTCAACGGCCTGATGCCTGACGCGACGCTGCGCTACTATGATATGACGAGCTTCACGCGCGGCTACGGCGACTTTTTCGCGGCGATCGACCCGGCGGACGCGGTCATCGTCGCCGGCGGCGACGGCACGCTCAACCGCTTCATCAACGACACGCAGGCGCTGCGCATCGAAAACGATATTCAGTATTTCGCGGTCGGCAGCGGCAACGACTTCCTGCACGACCTCGGTAAGCAGAAGGGCGAGCCGCCGTTCTCGGTGAAAAAATACCTGCAGGAGCTGCCAACCGTAACGGTGCAGGGCAAGACCTACCGCTTCCTCAACGGCATCGGCTACGGCATCGACGGCTATTGCTGCGAGGTCGGCGACGAGCAGCGGCGCACCTCGGACAAGCCCGTCAACTACACCGCCATCGCCATCAAGGGACTGCTGCTGCACTTCAAGCCCGCCAACGCGACGGTCACGGTGGACGGAAAGTCCTATGAATTTAAAAAGGTCTGGCTTGCGCCGACGATGCACGGCCGCTTCTACGGCGGCGGCATGATGATCGCTCCGCAGCAGCAGCGCAACAACCCGGAGCACACCGTCTCGGTCAGCCTGATGTTCGGCTCCGGCAAGCTCAAGACGCTCATGGTCTTTCCTTCGATCTTCAAGGGCGAGCACGTCCGCCACACGGAGATGTGCCGCGTGCTGACAGGGCATGAGATCACGGTGCGCTTTGACCGCCCGACCGCCCTGCAGATCGACGGCGAGACGATCAAAAACGTGACGGAGTATTCCGTCTCGACCGGGGTGCCCGCGCGGGTGTGAGCTGCCGCCGGCGGATTTTGAACGGAGATTGCCACGGGCGCGTTGCGCTCTCGCAATGACAAGACTATAGTTTTTGGACAGACTGAGCGCCCGGACGGTTTCGTCCGGGCGCTGATCGTTATTCCTGTGTGTCGGGCGGGAGCGGAGGCTCGTCCGCGCTTTCTCCGGCGGCATTTTCCAATAGAGCGCCGTCGTCAAGGTCGCGCAGCAGGTCCGCAAATTCCTCGAAAAAGTCCGCGTCATAGGTGTCCGTCACGTCGGGCAAGCTGCTCCGGCGGGCGGGTGCGTCATCCTCGACCGGCGGCAGGCAGCGCTCTTTTTCCGGCGGCGGCAGCAGGGTGTATTTCCTGCGCCGCAGCAGGAGCAGACCGACAAAGACCAGCAGGCTTACGCCGGAGACGATCGCGCCGGGGACGAGACCGGGCGCCGTATAGCGCAGCTCGACCGTGTGGAGGCCGGCGGTCAGCGGGAAGCAGATTACGGCGTCGGTCAGGGCGACGTCCTCCGCCTGCGGGTCGTAGCCCTCGGCAAGCGCGACGGGCTTGCCGTCGACCCAAGCGCTCCAGCCCGGCTCATAGGGGATGGAGGTGTAGAGCAGGCCGTCCTGCTTCGCCTCGACCGTACCGCGCAGGTGCGCGTCGGAGAATTCCGTCAGCGTCAGCGGCTCGTCGTTCAGCAGCGCAAGCCCCGCGTCAAACAGGGCGCTGTTGAACTGCGCGACCTCTAAGGTGATCTTGCCGCTCTTGCCGGCCTTGGCGGTGTAGGTGAAGCGCAGCTCGTCGCCCGCCCGCAGGTCGCCGATGCTGAACACCGACGACGCCTTGATGTTGCGGGAGAAGTAGAATTCGTCGTTGACAAAGATCGAGACGCTCTCGGTCTGGTCGATCTTGCTCGTGGCGGCGTACAGGCCGTCCTCCGGGACGGTGAAGACGACGCTGATCTTCTCGTCCTCCGTCGCGGTGGAGGCGTTGAAGGGGTACTGCCTGCTGCCCTCGCCGCGCGCGGAGACGGTGCAGTGCTCGCTCTCACGGACGGCGCTGTACGGGATGCGGGTGAAGAGCTCACCGTCCAGCCCCGTCGCGAGCCGGAACAGCTCCGACTGCTCGCCCATGGGGTCGTCTACGCCCTGCCTGCGCACGAAATCGCCCAGCGCGGCATCCGCCATGAAGCCGAGGGAGATATAGGCGCTGTTTTCCAACAGCTTGACCTCGCCTGCCGAGGCCAGAAGCGTGTTGTACGAGCGGTTGCGGTGCCCGCCGTCGCGGTCGAGCAGGTATTTGATGCCGAGCATCGTGTTGGCAAAGGGCGTGCCCTCATAGTAAGCGTAGCGGTTGCTGCCCGGCCACGACGACAGGCCGAGGGCGCGGGAGAAGCGGTTGAAATTGACGTTTGCCGAGGAGGTGAAGATGCTCACGCCGCGGTAGCCGTTGAGCGCGGCGTCGTTGAGCGTCTGGGTGTTCGTTGTTTCGGTGCGCGAGAAGAGAATGCCCTCGTCCTTGTCGCGTGCGGCGGCGAAGTCCAGCAGCGCCTGCACGTTCGACGCCTCCTTGGGGTAGCTCGAACGCGTCGTCACGCCGACCTTGGCGACGCCGCAGGAAAACGACAACACGCCCTCGCACACGAAGAGGAACAGCAGCACCGCTGCGGCGGTGCGGCGGCTTTGCCCCTTGCGGGCATACAGCAGCAGGCACACGAAGCTCGCCACGGCGATCGCGCCGGTCAGCACCCAGTTGAGCACGCTGACGACCTCCATGCCGTAAAGGTTCAGCACGAACAGCGCCGTGAGCGGCACGAGCACGGCAAGATGCCGCGGACGGAAGCTGCCCAGCTCGCGGTAGGCGCGGTACGCCATGCTCAAAAGGACAAAGCTGAACAGGAAGCTGAAGCGGTAGGGCAGCATATTCGGGAAATGGAAGCCGTGCCACGCGTAGTCCAGAATGCGGAAAATGAAGCTCAGCAGGAAGAACACGAGCAAAAACAGGTGGTACAGCTTCTCGCGCAGGCGGATCTTGCGGCAGCAGAGGTAGTAAAGCGCCAGGATCAGCGCCGAAAAACCGCAGAACAGGTTCGGCTGGCCGGACATTTTGGTGATGTCGGGCGGCGGCGTGAGCTGGACGAGGGTCTTGCGCAAGGCGGTCAGCAGGCCGGGCAGCGTCTCGGCCTTGAGCGTCTCCCAGACGCCGCGCGATTCCGAGATCACGCCTGTTGCGCCCGGCGCCATGTTGAGCGCCAGCAGGCGCACGTCCTTTGCCGTGGCGGAGTAGGTCGTCTGCATTGCCATCATCGTCGGCAGCAGCAGCACCGCCGCGAGGCCGAAGGCGAGAACGGTGCAAAGCCCGATGCGCACGAAGCGGCGCAGAAAGCCCTTGAACCCGTTCGGGCAGCAGATGCAGAAGCCGAAGAAGCACAAAAAGACAAAAATGCAGGAGAAAAACGCGATGTAGTAGTTGCACCACAGGCTCAGCGCCAGCGCGCAGACATACAGGCGGAATTTGCCGTCGCGCAGGAGGCAGACCATGCCCGCGATCAAAAGCGGCAGCAGGGCAAAGGCGTCGAGCCACATCAGGTTCCAATAGTAGCCGCCCGTCCACGCGCAGAACGCGTACAGCAGGGCAAAGCAGGGGACGGCGAGGTCGTTTTTGCGGTAGACGAGCTTGAGGTAGACGCCGAAGAACAGCCCGGCGAGGCCGAGCTTCAGCACCGTCAAAAACGCGAACAGCTCGCGCAGAAAGGCCGGCGGCACAAGGATCGACAGCAGGTTCAGCGGGCTTGCCAGATAGTAGGCAAAGAGGGACAGGTAGCCCGTGCCCGCGCCGACGTCCCAGGTGTATTGCAGCGAACCGCCCGACAGGAGCTTCTCGCGGAAGGCGCGGAAGAAGGGATAATACTGGTGCCAGCCGTCGTGCGCCAGGCTCTGCCCGTCACCGAAGGGATACAGTCCCGCGATCGCCAGCGCGATGCCGGAGATCAGAAACGGCAGGCAGAACGACAGCAGCAGCGGCAGCCGCTCCCGCTTCGACCGCTTCAGCGGCGTGGATGCTTCTCGTGTCATTGCGGTTCCTCCTTGCCAAGCGCGCGGCCCAGCCGCGCGATGAGCGCCGGGAGCGTCGCTTCGAAGCTGACGCCGTACCAGCGCCGGTCGGGGTCGGCGGCGGTGACGCGCAGCGTATCATAGATATAGTCCGCCGCAAGCGCGGCGGCGTCCTTCGCGGGCAGACCGAGCGTCAGCGCGCCGGCGCAGACCGAGGCGAACAGGTCGCCCGTGCCGTAAAACACGCCGGGCAGATACGCCGTCTCGTACAGGCTCATCTCGCCCGAATCGTCCATCGCGGCTACGCCGATGCGGTCGGCACGCATATGCACGCCCGTGACGATGGCGGTCTGTGCGCCGAGCTGCAGGAGCTTTTCCAGCGCAGAGCGGACGAAAGCCTCGTCGTGCGTCTCGCGGTAGGCAAGACCCGTCAGCAGGCAGGCCTCGGTGATGTTCGGCGTGAGAATGTCGGCATGGCGGCAGAGCGACTTCATCTTCTCCGGCAGGTCGGGCGAAAGCCCGGCGTAGAGCCTGCCGTGGTCTGCCATGACGGGGTCGACGATGACCGGCGTTTGCGGCGAGGCGAAGTCCGAGATGAACGCCTGCACCAGCTCCACCAGGGCGGGATCGCCCAGATAGCCCGTGCTGACGGCGTCAAAGCGCACGCCGAGCGCACGCCAGTGCGCCGCGACGGGACGGAAAAACTCCTGCATATCGCGGCAGACGAAGCCGTCAAAGGCCGTGTGCGCCGACAAAAGCGCCGTCGGCAGGGCGGCGCACTCCAGCCCCATCGCGGACAGGACGGGCAGCGCGACGCCGAGGGAGCATTTGCCGATGCAGGAAAGATCTTGTATTGAGACGATTCGTTTCATGTTTTGTTCCCCGAAATTGCCAAATATACTTTATTATAACTCAGAATTTTCCAAAAGAAAAGCCCCGCGGCGGAAAAGAAGGTTGCATTTTCCCGCCCCGGGGGGCTATAATGGTCGCGGTGATGAAAATGTTTGGCGATCTGCACATCCATATGATCCTCGACGGCGTGTATTACCGCGCCGCCATCGACGCCCAGCGCGACAAGCCCCGCGACGACCTCATCCGCGCCCGTCTGTCAGACTATCAGGCGCGCGGGATCACGTTTTTGCGCGACGGCGGCGACGCGTGGGGCGTTAGCCTGCGGGCAAAGGCGCTGGCGGGGGAGTACGGCATCGACTACCGCAGCCCGGCGTTTCCGATCTATCTGCGCGGGCACTACGGCGCGTTCATCGGGCGGGGCTTTTCCGACCTGTCCGGGTATCGGGCGCTGCTTGCGGAGGTGAGCGCCTGCGGCGGAGACTTTGTCAAGCTGATGATCTCCGGGCTGATCGACTTTTCCCGCCCGGACACGCTGACGGAGGAGGGGCTGCCGCCGGAGACGATCCGCGAGGCGGTAAAGGCCGCGCACGACATGGGCTTTGCCGTCATGGTGCACGCCAACGGGGACAGACCCGTGAACGCGGCGCTGGACGCGGGCGTCGAATCCGTCGAGCACGGCGCTTACCTGAGCGAAGAGACGCTGGCACGCATGGCAGAAACGCGAACGCTCTGGGTGCCCACCCTCTCGACGGTCGGAAATCTGATCGGCAGCGGACGCTTCCCGGACGCGGTGCTGCGTCCGCTTCTGGCGCAGCAGCAGGAAAAGGTAAAATTTGTCGCGTCAAGAGGCGGCAGGATCGGCCTCGGCAGCGACGCCGGCGCCTTCCGCGTCCTGCACGGGCAGGCGGCAGAGGATGAATATGCCTACCTGACGCAGGCGCTCGGCGCACAGACCGATGCCGTTCTGCAGGAGGCGGAGCAATACGCAAAACGAACCTTCAAAAGATAGAAAAAACCGCCGCGATCGCGGCGGTTTTCGTGTTTTTTAGGGAAGCTATGAATAAATCTGCAAGAGCGGCCGGCGAGAGATTTTGTCGCAAATTGAGGTTTGAAAACCGCAGGAATACTTTGTGTATTTCAAGGTTTTCGAACCGAAAAGTTGCGGAAAAAGATCCGCCGACCGCCGCAGCCGATTTGTTCAGAGATTCCTTAGAAGTCAACGTCGAGGTCGTAGTAGCAGCACTTGAGCAGCTTTTCCATCTCCTCCTGATTCGGCTGGCGGGGGTTGGAGCCGGTGCAGGCGTCGGCGATGGCATTTTTTGCGATCTCCGGCAGACGCGCGAGGAAGACGTCCTCCGGCACGAAGCCCTGCGCACAGGGATAGCTGTCCGCGCCGTAATGGGCGATGCACTGCGGGATGTTCAGCTTGTCGTTCATCTCGCGCAGCGCGGCGATGAGACGCCCGATCTTTTCTTCGACCGTGTCGCCGCCCAGCTCGATGAAGTCCGCGATCTCGGCATAGCGCCTGGCTGCCGTCTCGTTCTTGGCGTTGTAGGCGATGACCTTGGGCAGATACATTGCGTTGGCTGCGCCGTGGATGATGTGCGCGCCGTAGTCGTCGAAGGCCGCGCCGGTCTTGTGCGCCATCGAATGCACGATGCCCAGAAGGGCGTTGGAGAACGCCATGCCCGCAAGGCACTGCGCGTTGTGCATCGCGTCACGCTTTGCCATGTCGCCGTTGTAGGAATCGACAAGGTCGCGCCGGATCATTTTGATCGCGTGCAGGGCGAGCGGGTCGGTGAAGTCGCAGTTGCAGGTCGAGACATACGCCTCGATGGCGTGGGTCATCGCGTCCATGCCGGTATGCGCGACGAGCTTCTGCGGCATCGTCTCAGCCAGCGTCGGGTCGACGATGGCGACGTCCGGCGTGATCTCGAAGTCTGCCAGCGGGTACTTGATGCCCTTTTCGTAGTCGGTGATGACGGAGAAGGCGGTCACCTCGGTGGCGGTGCCGGAGGTCGAGGAGATCGCGCAGAAGCGGGCTTTGCGGCGCAGCGGCGGGATGCCGAAGACCTTGCACATCTCCTCGAAGGTGATCTCGGGATACTCATACTTGATCCACATGGCCTTCGCCGCGTCGATGGGAGAGCCGCCGCCGATCGCCACGATCCAGTCCGGCTCGAATTTCCGCATCGCCTCGGCGCCCTTCATGACGGTGTCGACCGAGGGATCGGGCTCGATGCCCTCGATCAGCTCAACTTCCATACCCGCCTCTCTGAGGTAGGAGACGACCTTGTCCAGAAAACCGAAGCGCTTCATGGAGCCGCCGCCGACGCAGACCATCGCCCGCTTGCCGGTGAAGCTCTTAAGCGCCTCCAAAGCGTCCTTTCCGTGGTAAATGTCGCGCGGGAGTGTAAAACGTGCCATATTTATGACCTCCTGTATGTTTGTGGCTTGATTCTACCACGCCGCACAGGGAAACGGAAATCTCAATTTTGGCATACGGTATCACAATTTTGACAGGGCTGCGCGGGCAGACGCTTCCATTGACTTTTCCCGCCGCTTCCGTTATACTCAGGACAGAACGACCCGTAGGAGACAGAACGATGAACATACAACAGTTGCAATACCTGATCGAGATCGAGCGGACGCGCTCGATCTCGCAGGCGGCGGAGAACCTCTATATGGGCCAGCCAAACCTCAGCCGCATCCTGCGCGATACCGAGGAACGCATCGGCTTCGCCATCTTCGAGCGCACGCGCAAGGGCGTCCGCCCGACGGAAAAGGGCGTGGTCTTTTTGCAGCACGCCCGCAACATCCTGCGCGAGGCGGCGTTTATGGAAAACCTCGGCCCGAACCGCAGCCCGGCCGGTCGGTTCCGCGTTGCGCTGCCGCGGTCTTACGGCGTTATGGAGCAGATCAAGCGCTTTCTGACCGAGTATGCGCCGGAGGCGCCGCTCGACGCGGTGCTGCGCGAGTGCCATCCGCGGCAGGCGCTGGAGCTGCTCGACAGCGGCACGGTGGAGATCGCGGTCATTCGCTATGCCACGCAGTATCAGGACTATTTTTCCGAGCAGACGGCTGCGAAAAAGCTGACGATGCGCCTGCTCGATCAGGTGCGCTACCGCCCGGCCGTGGCGCAGAGCAGCCCGCTGGCAAAGAAGGGTTCGATCTCGATGTCCGAGCTGGAGGGGCTGACCGAGCTTCGCCACCGCGACGTTTTCTATGCCGAGAGCAAGGCTGGCGGCGCCGGGCGCAAGCTCTATACCGTCGACCGACTGGCGCAGCTTCAGCTTTTGCAGGGAATGCCGGACGCCTACCTCTGCGCCGAGCCGCTGCCGGAGGCGCTGCTGCACCGCTTCGGCCTCGTGCAGTTGGAATGCGCCGACGGCGGCACGCTCTACCAGAACGCCGTCGTCTTCCGGCTGCAATGTGCCGTGTCGGAGACGGAGAGCGCCTTCCTCCGCCGGCTCCTCCCGCGCTGAAACAAGCAAGCCGCATTGCGTGACGCAATGCGGCTTGCTTGTTATAGGTATGACGATTAGAACACGCCCTGCTCCATCATGGCCTCTGCGACCTTCTTGAAGCCCGCGATGTTCGCGCCGGCGACGAGGTTATAGCCCAGGCCGTATTCCTCGGCGGCCTCGGCGGAGACCTTGTGGATGTTCTGCATCATCTTCTTGAGCTGGGCGTCGACCTCCTCCGCCGTCCAGACCAGACGCTCGGAGTTCTGCGCCATCTCCAGCGCGGAGACGCCGACGCCGCCGGCGTTGACCGCCTTCGACGGGGCGACGATCATGTTCTTCTGGCTCATCAGGTAATACAGCGCGTCGTTCGTCGTGGGCATATTGGCGACCTCGATGTAATACTTGATGCCGTTGGCGACGATCTTTTCGGCGGATTCCATCTTGACGTCATTCTGCATGGCAGACGGCATCACGACATCGACCTTGACGCCCCAGGGCTTTTCGCCGGGGAAGAAGGGAACGCCGAACTTGTCCGCGTAGTCCTTGACCTTGTTGCGGCCGGAGTTGCGCATGGTGACGAGGTAGTTGATCTTCTCGTCGCTGGAGGAGACACCCTCCTCGTCGTAGATGTAGCCGTCCGGGCCGGAGAGGGTGACGACCTTCGCGCCGAGCTGCTTCGCCTTCTTGCAGATGCCCCAGGTGACGTTGCCGAAGCCCGCGCAGGCGATGGTCTTGCCCTTGATGTCCTCGCCCTCGTGCTTGAGGACCTCCTCAAGGTAGTACATCGCGCCGTAGCCGGTGGCCTCCGGACGGGTCAGGCTGCCGCCGTAGCTGAAGCCCTTGCCGGTGAGAACGCCGTTCTCCCACACGCCCTTGAGACGGCGGTACTGACCGAACAGGTAGCCGATCTCGCGTCCGCCGACGCCCATGTCGCCCGCCGGGACGTCGATGTCCGGCCCGATGTAGCGGTAGAGCGCTGTCATGAAGCTCTGGCAGAAGCGCATGATCTCCGCGTCGGACTTGCCGGCCGGATCAAAGTCCGAGCCGCCCTTGCCGCCGCCGATGGGAAGACCCGTCAGGCTGTTCTTGAAGATCTGCTCGAAGCCGAGGAACTTGATGATGCCGGGGTAGACGTTCGGCTGGAAGCGCAGGCCGCCCTTGTA
>CAMEMX010000005.1 GCA_945927915.1 uncultured Clostridia bacterium | reverse complement strand
GGCTTCCCAGACTGTATCTCTGCGGGCAGGTCTTGTTCCGACATTTTGCGAGTTAACAACAAAAAAATCGACCTGATTTGCTTGGACAACTTCCAGTTTGCAGGGAAACGCGGCTGTGTCCGCTCGGGCATGGCCGCTTCATTTTCAAAGCAAAGACTACCGAACGATAGGTAGTGCCAAAGAATGAGAAGCATCTGTAAAACGGACACATACGCATAGAAAAAGTGCCTATATGCAGCCGGAATACGCTCGTAAAATATGGTTATAAGCTGGGAATCAATCAAGTACGCAATGATGAAGGAGAAAAAGATATGGAAAAGAAGTCGATTCGTGAGATTATTTCTGTTATTTTCAAGGCTGTGACTCTGGCTATGGGCGTTGCCGTTGTGGTGCTGTCCTGCTTGGGCAGTCTGGAAGCGGAAACCGCCGTCACTCTGCTTGGCATCGGCCTTGCCTGCGCAGGTGCTGCTATGCTGGCGAAACAGTGACGAAAACCGAGAAAAACCAAATCGGAGGATAATGAAATGCTGAAAATCGAACATTTGACAAAAACATACGGCGAGAAAAAGGCCGTAGATGATTTGAACTTACATATTGCACCCGGCGAGATCTACGGCTTTATCGGTCACAACGGCGCGGGGAAAACCACAACGCTGAGATCCGTGGTGGGTATTGCGCAATTTGACCGGGGCGAGATCCTGATCAACGGGAAGTCTGTCAAAACGGAGCCACTCGCCTGCAAACGGGAGATCGCCTACATTCCCGACAATCCCGATCTGTATGACTACATGACCGGCATCAAATATCTGAATTTCATTGCGGATGTGTTCCGCGTCAGCGCCGCGGACAGGCAGACACGCATTCGTAAATACGCCGGGCTTTTTGAACTGACGGCAGACCTTGCGCAGCCGATCGCCGCCTACTCCCACGGCATGAAGCAGAAGCTGGCGATCATTTCCGCGTGGCTGCATCAGCCGAAGCTCATCATCATGGACGAACCCTTTGTGGGTCTTGACCCCAAGGCTTCTCATCTGCTCAAAGCAATGATGCGGGAGGTCTGTGACGCGGGAGGCGCGATCTTCTTCTCCACCCATGTGCTGGAAGTGGCGGAGAAGCTGTGCGATAAGGTCGCCATCATCAAAGGCGGAAAGCTGATCCGCTCCGGAACCATGGAAGATGTCAAGGGTGACGATTCTCTGGAGGAAGTATTCCTGGAACTGGAGGGAGGATCATGCTGAAGCTGCTTCTGAAAAAACAACTGACGGAAATATTTCGCAATTACTTCTATGACCCCAAAAAGAACCGCGTCCGTTCCCGTGCCGGGACCATCGGCTATATCCTCCTGTTCGTCATCCTCATGGTGGGGATCCTGGGCGGAATGTTCACCGCCCTCTGCCTGACCCTGTGCGCGCCCCTGTCCGCCGCCGGCATGGATTGGCTGTATTTTGCGCTGATGGGACTGCTGGCGATCCTGCTGGGAACCTTCGGCAGCGTGTTTAACACCTTTTCCAGCCTGTATCTTGCCAGGGATAACGACCTGATGCTGTCCCTGCCCGTTCCGGTGAATGCGCTGATGGCCTCACGCCTGCTGACGGTGTATCTCATGGGCGTGATGTATTCCATCGTCGTGATCCTCCCCGCGGTCGTTGTATATTGGATCACAGTAGCCGCATCGGCAGGTGCGATTTTCGGCTGCCTGCTGCTGATGCTTCTGATCTCGGTTTTTATTCTGACCCTGTCCTGCGCGTTGGGCTGGGTAGTTGCCAAAATCAGCCTGAAGCTGAAAAACAAGAGCTTTATCACCGTGATCGCCTCGCTGGCATTCTTCGGCGGATACTATTTCTTCTATTTCAAGGCGCAGGCGCTGATCCGGGATCTTCTCGCCAATGCCGCCGGCTACGCCGCAAAAATCAAGGGCACAGCCTATCCGCTGTACCTGTTCGGCAAGGTCGGCATCGGTGACGGTGCGGCAATGCTGATCGTCTCCGCGGTCGTTTTTGCCCTGTTTGCCGTTGTGTGGGTGTTGATCTCCCGCAGCTTCCTGAAAATCGCCACGTCTTCCGGAAAAACCGAAAAGCGGGTTTACAAAGAGAAAACAACAAAGCCCAAAAGTATCTCCGGGGCGCTTCTCAGGAAGGAATTCAGACGGTTTCTGTCCAGCCCGGTCTATATGCTTAACTGCGGACTGGGCACTCTGCTGCTGCCCATCGCCGGCGCAGCGCTTGTGTGGAAGGGCGGCACGATCATTTCGGTGCTGAACGGGGTGTTTGGCGCACGGGCAGGCTGCACGCCGCTGATCCTCTGCGCTATCATCTGTGTTCTGGCGTCCATGAACGATATGGCGACGCCTTCCGTTTCTCTGGAGGGCAAGACCTTCTGGCTCGCGCAGTCCCTGCCGGTGACGCCGTGGCAGGTGTTGCGGGCAAAGCTGACAATGCAGCTTCTTTTGACCGGTGCGCCGGTTCTGATCTGCTTCGTATGCCTGCCGCTTATCTATCCCTACACCACGCCGGAAATGCTGGTAACTGTCTTCGTTCTGCTTTCCTATGTTCTGTTTTCCGCGCTGTTTGACCTGTTTTTGGGGCTGAAGACAGCAAACCTGACCTGGACCAATGAGACAACGCCCATAAAACAAAGCGTCGGTGCGGTATTTGCCATGCTGAGCGGCTTTGCCTATACGATCCTGCTGTGTGTCGGCTTTATGCTGCTTGGCGGATGGAAGCTGGGCTTTACGGGATATATGGCGCTGTTCGGCGGCGTTACGCTGGCTCTGTGCGCCTTGCTCCGGCTCTGGCTGAGAAAAAAGGGCTGCAATCGTTTTGCTTCCCTGTAGAGATCAGGCAGAGCAACTGATGAAGAAACGCAGTTTGATCGTGCTTTCTCTGCTTCTTGCGTGGATCGCCGTATTTCAGTCCGGCTGTGATTAGGAGCGCTTTTCAGGCAGCCGCGTGAAAAACCCGGCTTTGCAGCGTGAAGCACGTCCGGGGACGGATCTTCCTCAAAAAAAGCAACGCCGGGTTGCTTGGCTTTTGCAGCCGGGTATGGTATCATAGCGCTGAGGTGATAAGCAACATGGAAACGAAGGATGTCATTTTTGAACTCCGGACGAAGCACGGGCTGTCGCAGGAGACCTTGGCGGAGAAAGTTTTCGTCACGCGGCAGGCGGTCTCCCGCTGGGAGACGGGCGAGACCGTGCCGAATACCGAGACGCTCAAGCTGCTGTCAAGACTGTTTGACGTCTCGATCAACACGCTTTTGGGCGAGCCGCGGAAGCTGATCTGCCAATGCTGCGGGATGCCGCTCGACGATGCTACCATCAGCAGGGAGCCGGACGGCGCGTTCAACGAGGAATACTGCAAGTGGTGCTACGCAGACGGAAAGTTCGCCTACACCAGCCTTACGGAGCTGACGGACTTCCTCGTCGGGCATATGTCGAACGAAAACTGGCCGCCGGAGCAGGCAAGGGCCTATTTTGAAGCGCAGCTTCCGAAGCTGAATCACTGGAAATAAATGAGCGCCGCCTCGTTTGAGGCGGCGCTGTGTTTTATTCGGTGATGATACGGCAGCCGGCCCAGAAGTGGCTGTAGTAATAGCCGCTCCAGAGCGTGTCGATGACGACGCCGCGGGTCGGGTTCGAGGCGTGGATAAAGGAGCCGTTGCCCAGGTACAGACCGACGTGGGTGATGCTGCGGTAGGTGCTGTTGCTCGGATTGCAGTTGGAATAGCTCGTGAAGAAGACGAGGTCGCCTGGCAGCAGCTCGTCCATATCGACGTGCATTCCGTCCTTATACTGATCCTGCGCACCGCGCGAGAAGCTGTAGCCGAAGTGCTTATAGACATACAGGACGAAGCCGGAGCAGTCGAAGCTGTTCGGGCCGTTGCCGCCGTAGACGTAGGGATACCCCTCAAAGCTGCGGGCGAAGGAGAGCAGGTCGTCGATCACGCTGGGCTGCTCGTTGGGGTCCTCGCCGTCGGGGTGGTCGTTTTTCCACGCGACGGTGTATTTGTAGCAGCGCAGAAAGACGGCGATCGCCTCCTGGATCTGCGTATCGTTCTGCGGGTTGAGGTTTTTGCCGTCGCCGCGCACCGAACCGATGTAGATCATCAGGCGGGTGGGCGCCTGCGCCCAGTCGGCGACCTTGCCTCCGTCGGCGTAGCGGCTGAGGGTGACGGCGCGGGAGTCCTCGCGCGGATAGCCGATGACCTTCATGAAGTTCGCCATGATCTTGAAGAACTGCTCACGCGTCAGCGTCTCGTTCGGGGCGAATTTGCCGTTGCCCATGCCGCCGACGATGCCCAACTCGTAGGCCGCGTTGACGTCCGGGTCGTTCGAGTCTTTAAAATAGCCGCTGCCCTGCGCGGTGTAGCTTTCGCCTGTGGCCTTGTTATAGGCGCGCACGGCGATGGAGCACATCTGCGCGCGGGTGATGGGCTTGCTCATGTCGCAGCCGTCGAGGCAGGGGGGGATCATGCCCTTTTGCTGCATCTCCTGCACCTCGCGGATGGCCCAGGTGCTGATGCCGGAGTAGCCCTGCGCAAGGATCTCAACGTTCTTGCTGGCCTCGCTTTGCGCGTTGATCCAGTCGCACATATAAAGATAAGCGCGGAAGAACATCAAAATGGCCTCTTCGCTCGTGGTGTAGCTCTTGGGTTCGAGCTTGTTGCCCGCGCCCTGCACGACGCCGATGGAGACCATCACGCGCGTCGGCATGAGCGCATAGTCGCTGACGGAGCCGGCATCGACGAAGCGGTCGAGCGAGTCGAGCTCGATGTCGCTGGGATTCCAGAAGGCGGTCGCCATCAGGTTGTAGGTGATCTTGAAGAAGTCCTGCCGCGTGAGCGGGTCGTTGGGCTTGAAGGTGCCGTCGCCGTAGCCGCCGACGATGCCCTGCTCATAGGCGTAGTTGATGGCGGGGTCGGACGTGTCGGTGAAGTTGTTGGTCGAGTCCGGGCCGACGTCGGGGGTGCCCATGAGCTGGTTGTAGACCAGCACGGCCATCTGGCACATCTGACCGCGGGTGATGTTTTTGCCCATGTCGGCGTTTTTCAGGCTGTCGGGCAGGAAACCGAGGCCGGACATCGAGTCGACCGCCTCCTGCGCCCACGGGCTGACGTTATGGTACGCCGCGGCGGCGGGGAGGCAGGCGGCGAGCAGAGCAAGACAGACGAACAGGCATATGATACGTTTTTTCATCGGAAACCGTTCCTTTCTTTATTCTGTCGGAAGTGAAAGCTCCAGGCCGACGGGGCAGTGGTCGGAGCCGAAAATGTCGCAGTAGATCGGCGTTTCGACGATGCTTTCGCGCAGGCGGTCGGAGACGAGGAAATAGTCGATGCGCCAGCCGGCGTTGTTGGCGCGGGCGTTGTAGCGGTAGCTCCACCACGAATACACGCCCGTCGTGTCAGGATGCAGGGCGCGGAAGGTATCCGTGAAGCCGGCAGCGAGCAGCTCGGTGAATTTGCCGCGTTCCTCGTCGGAGAAGCCCGCGTTGCCGCGGTTGGACTTCGGGTTTTTGAGGTCGATCTCCTGATGCGCGACGTTCAGGTCGCCGCAGACGATGACGGGCTTTTTTGCGTCGAGGCTTTGCAGATAGGCGCGGAAGGCATCCTCCCACTGCATCCGGTGATCCAGCCGCTTCAGCCCGTCCTGTGCGTTCGGGGTGTAGCAGGTGAGCAGGTAAAATTCGGGGTATTCCAGCGTGATGAGGCGGCCCTCGTGGTCAAGCTCCTCCACGCCGACGCCGCAGGTGACGGACAGCGGCTCACGCTTGGCGAAGATCGCCGTGCCGGAGTAGCCCTTCTTCTCCGCCGAGTACCAGAACTGGTGATAGCCGTCAAGCTCCAGCGCGACCTGATGCGGCTGCGCCTTCGTCTCCTGCAGGCAGAAGAAATCCGCGTCCAGCGCGGAAAAGGTGTCAAGGAAGCCCTTTTCCAAACACGCGCGGATGCCGTTGACATTCCATGAGATCAGTTTCATTCCCGTTGCTCCTTTGATTATTGCTTATATTGTAACAAAAAATTACAATCATTACAACCCCTTCGCGGCAAATAATGTCGGAAAAAATTACGGCGGCGCAGCCGAACAGACTGCGTCGCCGTCAGCGTGTCGAAAAACCATTTCGGCACGCCGCATCCCTATTTCAGTTCTCTTGCGCGGGCAAACTTGCTGCGCGGCTGCTCGCAAAGGCCGTAGCGTTTGCACAGCGCGCCGACCAGCGCCGTCATCTGCGCCGGCTCGCCGGCGTAAAGCTCCAGCTCCAGCTCGCTGAAGGGCAGACGCTCCGTCCGCCCGAAAAGGATGCCGCGGTCGAGCGCAAGCTCGGCGCGGCTGCCGTCGGAAAAACGAAGCATGACGCACGTTCGAACAAATTCTGCCCCGCAGACGGGCAAAATGTCTCCCGCGCCGTAGAGCAGCAGAAGCTCACGCGGCGCACCGGCCTGCAGCAGCGCCTCGACAGCGGTCTCGTCCGGCCGCTCGGCGCTGACCTGCCATTCGCCGCGCGTATGCGCCTGCGCGTGCGGTGTTTTGACGCACACGACGGAGCGCCCGTCCTCCAGACGGCGGCGCAGCGTCCAGTGCCGCGCGCCGAAGCGGCGGTCGGGGGAGTCAAAATAGGTCGTCTTCATCGGCATTTCCCGCCACGGCCCCTCCGCCATCGCGGCAATTTCCGCGTCGTGCAAAAGCTGCCGCAGACACGCCTCGTCCGGCACGAGCAGCTTGTATTCGAGTTCCTTTCCCATGAAAACGCCTCCTTTTGGGAACATCATACCACCGGGAAAGCCCGCTGTCAAACAAAGAAGGGATTTCCCGCCGCATTTCCCGACAGCTTTGGTGCAGACGCCATGGTAAAATCAGGGAAAATCGTGCGGGAGCGGAGGCCACGGTATGAAAGATACGCTTGCGCAGCGGATGCTGCCGAAAAAAAGGATTTGGCTGCGTGGAGGCGACCCGGCGCTGCTGCGCGACTGCGCCCGGATGCTTGCCGAAGGCTTCCTGCTCAGCGGTGCAAGCCTGCACGGGCAGATCCTGCCCTTCGCCGCCTGCCTTGCGGCGGCACAGCCGTCCGGCCTGCGTGCGGTCGCGGCAGCCGCCGGCGCGGTCGCGGGGTATCTTCTGCGCTGGGGCGCGGCGGAGGCGGCGGAGATGGTCGCGCTGGCGTGTATGTCGCTTGCGGCAGCGGCGCTGTTTCAGGGCACAGCATTGCCGCGTCTGCGGTGGTTTTACCCGGCGCTGACGGCGGCGGTCTGTGCCGTGCTGGGCGGGGTGAGTCTGTTCGGGCAGGCGCGGCTGCTCCCGCTCTGGTGCGCGAAATGGCTGTCGGCAGCGCTGGCGTGCGCGGTGTTCCGCCTTGCGCTGCGCGGCAGCCGAACGGCAAAGCTGGTGCTTGCCGCGCTGACGGCGGCGGGCGCTTCGACGCTCGTCTCGCAGGTCGATCTCGGCCTTGCGTGCGCGGTGTGCCTGTGCGCCGCGACGTGCGAGCCGCTGCCCGCGGCGGCGATGGGCATGGCGCTGGACTGCTTCGGTGCGGCAAATCATGCGACGCTTGCCCTCCTGCTGCCCGCCGTTCTGGCGCAGCGTCTGCCGCAGGGAAGACGCAGTTTTCTAAGCGGGGTCCTTTTCGCCGTTTTGCCGAACGCTGCGCTGCTGCTGTTCGGCGAGGCGAGCGTGGCTGCTGCGCTGGCGGTCTGTTCGGGCGCTGCCCTCGGCACGCTTGCACGGCGACGCGGCTGGTTTTCGCGCGAAATGGGCAGCGAGACGGGCGACGGCGCGCTGGCGCGGCTGGAAAACGCCGCGCAGACGCTGGAGCTGCTGCGCACCCGCCTGCCGCGCAGCGAAACGAGCCCCGGCGTGAGTGAGGCCGAGAGCGTCTACGACGGGGCGGCTGAGCGCGTCTGTCGCTGCTGCGCGCGCTTTCACCGCTGCTGGGAGCGCCGCGCGGAGCAGACCTATGACGCCCTGACCGGCGCGGCGCGGCGCATCATCGAACGCGGCACCGCGACGGCGGAGGATTTTCCGCAGGAATTCCGCGAAAACTGCTGCCACATGGAGGGCTTCGTCACGGCGATCAACGCCGAGCTGGAGGGAATGCTGTTTCGCCGCCGCTACCGCATGGAGCTGCAGGAGAGCCGTCAGGTGTTGGCGCAGGAGCTGGAGAGCCTCGCGTCCTACCTGCGTGCAGTGCGGACGCAGACGCCGCCCAAGTCCGCTGCGGAGGTGTCGTTTCTCCCGGAGGTCGGCATCTGCTCTGTCGGAAAGGACGGCAGCCGCGTCAGCGGCGACCGCGGTGCGTGCTTCCGCGGGACGCGCGGGGACTATTATGTCCTGCTGTGCGACGGAATGGGCACGGGCGCTGAGGCATCGCGCACGAGCGCGGAGACGGTGCGCCTGCTCGAACGCCTGCTGCGCGTCGGGCTTGACCCGCAGGACGCGCTGCAGATCTATAACGGCGCAGAGCTCCTGCGCGGCGCGGAGCGCTTCACAACGATCGACCTGCTGCACATCGACCTGTATAGCGGCGAGGCGGAGCTGTACAAATGGGGCGCCGCACCGTCTTACTGGCGCGACGCCCGGGAGGCGAAAAAAATCGGGACAGCGGCACCGCCGCCCGGCGTGGGGGTGGGAGGAGTGAACACACCGGAGCGGTACCATCTGTCCCTCGGGCGGGGAGAAATGCTCGTGCTTGTCAGCGACGGAGCGGGAGGCGCGCAGACCGAGGCCGCGATCGCGGCCTACAGCGGAGAGTCGGCGCGGGAGCTTGCCGCGCTTCTGATTTCCGGTCTGCCGGCGCAGGACGACATGACGGCGGTGACGGTCACCTTACGACCCTGTACCTCCTGAGTTAGAGTACCATATTTTGTGTGCTGTATTTTGTCGAAATACAACATACGGGAAATATTATTTCCCAAAATGCGCTTGCCAAAAGGCCGCCTTTCTGCTATGATGGCGTCAAAGGAGGCGAGAGGCATGCGGCTGTATCCGGGCGCGCTGCTCCGGCAGGCGAGAGAAAAACGGCAATGGAGTCAGGAGGGACTGTGCAGCGGGATCTGTGCGGTGTCCTACCTGTCGAAGATCGAGCAGGGCAAGGCGGTGGCAAGCCCGGAGATATTGCGGCTGCTGTTCGCGCGTCTGGAGCTTGCGTGGTACGATGACGAAGCGACGCTTTCGCAGGCAAGGGCGCTGACGGAGCGGTGCTATGAGGCGCTGTTTTCCTATGACAGCGACGCGCTTTCGGTGTGCGAGGCGGAGCTTTCCGCGCTTGAAGATCGTTTGATGCACAGCGCCTATGCGCCGGACGCCGCACTCCTGCGGGCTTTTTTGCAAAAAGACGCGTCGACGGCTGAGACTTTCGAGCCGTACTATGACAACAAACGACTCGCTCTGCTGCGCCTGCTGCAAGACAGGCGGGAGGACGCCATGCGGCTGTATCCGTGCGCCTATCTTTCCCTGATGGCGGGTATCGATGCGTATGAGCGCGGCGAGAGCTACACCCACGCCGTCGAGCTGCTGCGCTCGTGCTATGAGCAGGCAGCCTCCGACGGCGAGGCGCGGCTGATGCTGCTGGCGCAGTTATATCTGGGCAACTGCTATTGCAACCTGCTCAACATCGAACAGATGAACGCGCACTACCGCATTGCCACGCGGCTGGCATGCGCCATCGGCAACCAAAACGCGATTGCAGATATGCAATATAACACGGCGTCAACGCAGTTGGAGACGGGAAGCTATGACGAGGCATACCGCTATTTTTCCGCATTGGAAGCGCCGTCTATGATGAGCCTGCACAAGCTCGCCGTCTGCTGCGAGAAGCTCGGACGCAGAGAGGAAGCCCTTGCCGCCCTTGACCGCGCGGAGAAGCTGCCCTCCGACTATCCGCCGGCGGTTTTGGCGCAGCGGATGTGCGCTTTGGTGCGTTTTCGCCTGGAGCATCCGGACTATTTGCACTGCGCGCAATACGGCGAGGCGCTGTTGGCGCTTTTTGCCGACTGCCGCAGACAGCTTCCCATCGGCTACGCCTCGTTCCATCTGCCCTGGGTGCTGGAATGGTACAGCGCGACGCGGCAGTACCGCCTTGCCTATGAGCTGAGCCGCGATTTTCCTATAAAGATCTGAATAACGAAGATTTAGCCGCTTATTTTGAGAAAATTTTCTCAAAATAAGCGGCTTTTTATTTGCTGAGCGGTATGCTACAATGATAGCGAGGTGAGAGAAATGAAACAGACGCTCTGGACGCGGAATTTTACGCTCGTCACGGTGGCGAGCGCCCTCGGCGCGATCGGCGGCATCACGGGCGGCTTTGCGCTGTCGTTTTTGGTCTTTGACGAGACGGGCAGCACCCTCGCCTCTGCGCTGATCCTTGCGATTCAGCTCGTGCCGTATTTTGTCCTGCCGCTCATCGTCGCGCCGTGGATGGACCGGATGCCGCGCAAGCCGTTTCTGGTCGGCGGCGATCTCCTGAACGGCGTGCTTTACGCTCTCGCGGGGCTGTACCTGCTGTTTTTCAAGTTTTCCTATGTCGGCTATCTCGGCTTTTCGCTGCTGCTGTCGAGCCTCGGCGCGTTCGACGAGCTGGCGTACAACAGCATTTACCCGAAGCTCATCCCGGAGGGGATGGAGCAGAAGGGCTACTCCGTCTCTGCCATGCTCTATCCCATTCTCAGGGTGCTGATGATGCCCGTGGCGGCGGTGCTGTTTGAGACGCTGGGTGTCGCGTGGCTGCTGATGATTCAGGCGGGGCTGTCCGTGCTGGCGGCGCTCGTGGAGAGCCGCATCCGTATTTCCGAGGAAAGGCGCATGGACGGGGAGCGCTTCTCCCTGCGTCTTTGGTGGAGCGATATTAAGGAGGCTGCGCGGTACTTAAAGCAGGAGCGCGGCCTGCGGAACATCTACGGCTACATGGCGATCACGAACGGCGTCGGAAACGGCTACGGGCCGCTGCTCGTCGCGTTCTTCCGCACGACGCCGGGCTTTTCCGCCGCGATGTACTCGCTGTTTTCGGTGGCGGAGTTTCTGGGCAGGAGCATCGGCGGCGCGGTGCAGTACCGCATGAAGCTCGCGCCGAAGAAGAAATTCGGCTTCACCTTCGGCGTGTACCAGTTCTATGAGGCCATGGACATGAGCCTTTTGTGGCTGCCGTATCCGCTGATGCTCGTCAACCGCGCCTGCGCGGGCTTTTTCGGCATCAACAGCGCGACGATGCGGCAGGCGGCGGTGCAGCGCTACATCCCGGAGCAGCTCCGTGCCCGCGTCAACGCCTTTGAGGAGATGTGCATCATGGCGTCGTGCAGCGTGATGAGCCTTGTCATCGGCGCGCTGGGCGAGGTGATGGACTATCGCCTGTGCGTGACGCTCGCCGCGGCGTTCTCACTCGTGTGCTGCTGGCTGACGATCTGGCGCAGCCGCAAAAGCATCCGCCCGATCTACGAAAACGAGGCATAAAAGCGCCGGCGGCAAAAGCCGCCGAGCGCCGCAGCCGATTTGTTCAGAGGCTCCCTTATTCTTTTGGCAGGTCGCGCATGGTGAGGCTAATGCGCTTGCGCTTTTCGTCGACCTCCAGCACCGCGACCTTCACGATGTCGCCCACCGAGACGACCTCGGACGGGTGCTTGATATAGCGGTTGCAGACGCGCGAGATATGCACCAGACCGTCCTGATGCACGCCGATGTCGACGAACACGCCGAAGTCGATGACGTTGCGCACCGTGCCGGTCAGCACCATGCCGGGCTTCAGGTCCTTCATCTCCAGCACGTCCGTGCGCAAGATCGGCGCGGGCAGCTCGTCGCGCGGGTCACGTCCGGGTTTACATAATTCTTTTATGATGTCCCGCAGGGTCGGCACGCCGACGCCGCATTCCTGCGCGGCTTGCGCCATGCCGAAGGCCTCGGCGCGCTGCGAAAGCTCCGCGAGCCTGCCGTCCGCGACGTCCCGGAGGGTATAGCCGCACAGGGTCAGCAGCTTTTCCGCCGCGTCATAGGATTCGGGATGGACGCCCGTGTTGTCCAGGATCTGCTTGCTCTCCGGCACGCGCAGGAAGCCGGCGGCCTGCTCATAGGCCTTTGCGCCCAGCTTCGGCACCTTCAGGACCTGCTTGCGGGCGGTGAAAGCGCCGTTTTCCTCGCGGTAGGCGACGATGTTCTTCGCGGTCGTGGCGTTCAGGCCGGAGACGCGGCGCAGGAGCGACGCCGAGGCGGTGTTGAGGTCGACGCCGACGGCATTGACGCAGTCCTCGACCACGCCGCCGAGGGCTTCGTCGAGCCGCTTTTCGGGCAGGTCGTGCTGGTACTGCCCGACGCCGATGGCCTTCGGGTCGATCTTGACCAGCTCGGCCAGCGGGTCCTGCATCCTGCGCGCGATGGAGACGGCGCTGCGGAGATTGACGTCATACTGCGGGAATTCCTCGGCAGCCAGCGGCGAGGCGGAATAGACCGACGCGCCTGCCTCGGAGACGATCATGTAGGACACGCCCGGCACCTTGCCCAAAAGCTCACAGACGGCGTTTTCCGTCTCGCGCGAGGCGGTGCCGTTGCCGATGGCGATGTGCTCGACGCCGTGCTTGCGCACGAGTGTGGCGAGCTTCGCGATCGCCTCGTCGCGCTTGGCCTTGGAGAACGTGGGGTAGACCACGGCGGTGTCGAGCACCTTGCCCGTGGCGTCGACGACCGCGACCTTGCAGCCGTGGCTGTAGCCGGGGTCGAGCCCCATCGTCACATGGCCCTTGACGGGCGGCTGCATCAGCAGCGGGCGCAGATTGAGCGCGAAATTGTGGATGGCGCCCTCGTTGGCATCGTCCGTCAGGGCGGTGCGCGTTTCGCGCTCCATGCTCGGCGCGATCAGGCGGTCATAGGCGTCCTCGGCGGCGGCGCGGACAAAGGCGGCGGCGCTGCTGCCCGGGATCAGAACGGCGCGGCGCACGGCTATGAGCGCCTGCTCGCGGTCGAGCTCGACGCTGACCTTCAGATAGCCCTCGCGTTCGCCGCGGTTGATCGCCAGAACCTGATGGCCCTGCAGCCTGGAAAGCGGCTGGGAAAAGTCGTAGTAGAGCTGGTAGACCGAGGTCTCGTCCTCCTTCCCCTTAGCGGCGGCGGTGCGCATGAGCGCCATGCGCTGCAGGAGGCCGCGCAGCGTCTTGCGGATGGCGGCGTCGTCCGAGATCATCTCCGCGACGATGTCCGACGCGCCCGCGAGGGCGTCTTCGACGCTGCTGACACCGAGGTCGGGGTTAACATAATCTTTTGCCAGCTCCTCCGGCGCGGGGCAGTCGCGCTCCTGCGCGAAGAGCCTGAGCGCCAGCGGCTCCAAGCCCTTTTCCTTTGCGACCGTCGCGCGGGTGCGGCGCTTGGGCTTGTAGGGACGGTAGAGATCCTCCAATTCCGAGAGGGTGACGGCGCGGTCGATGGCGGCGGACAGCTCGTCCGTCAGCTTGTCCTGCGCGGCGATGGACTTGCGGATCTCCTCGCGGCGCTGCGCGAGATTGCGCAGGTATTGCAGGCGGTCGGCCAGCGTGCGCAGGGTGGTGTCGTCCATCGCGCCGTGCAGCTCCTTGCGGTAGCGGGCGATGAAGGGGATGGTGTTGCCCTCGTCGAGCAGCCCGATGACGTTTTTGACATATTGCAGCGGCTGACCCAGCTCAGACGCAAGGATTTGCAGCAGTTCTTCCATAGTTCCTCCGTTGTCGTATGCGAATTTCGGGAGTTAGTATACCACATTTTTCCCCGAAAAGAAAGAAAAAACTTGCGCGAACGCACGCGGTCTGCTATCCTGTAGACAGGAGGGATGCGATATGGAGATCACACCGGGAAAATACCGGCATTTTAAGGGCAACGAGTACGAGGTGCTGTATCTTGCGCGGCACTCGGAGACGCTGGAGGAGATGGTCGTCTACCGCGCGCTCTACGGCGAACGTGGCGTCTGGGTGCGCCCGGCGTCCATGTGGAATGAGATCATAGAGCGCGACGGAAAGACCTTCCGGCGTTTTACAAAGATCGAATAAGCAACGGGACGGCAAACGCCGTCCCGTTGTCCAGACTGTCGATAAAGCCCGAAACCGTCAAAATCGGAAAACAATTTCAGGCAGCTTGATATTTGTGATGCGAATCAACATCAAAGCAGTTTTCCGAACTTTTTCGCAGTTCGGAAAAATGATTTGCAATGATTTTGACTTACTGCGCAACTCTCGTCTTACCGTACCTATGTACGCCGACAGACGAGAGTTGCTTGTCTTTCGAACTTTCTCGACAGCCTCCCAGCGTGTCGAAACCGTTTTTCGACACGCTGAACGGGACGGCGCAAGCCGTCCCGTTGTCTGTTACAGTCTTCTCAAAAAGATCTCTCCGCAGCGGCGGCAGACGACCTTCGTCTGCCCGTAGCTGACGGGGATCGACTGCACCGCGCGGCACGCGGGGCAGCGGACATACCGCTTCTGCGAGCCGTAGCGCAGGCGGTTGCCGATCCGTTCGCGGCGCTCCACCCAGAACGCCAGAAACCGCCGCCTCACGGCTGCTCCCGCGTCTCGTTCGCGCGGGCGTCACGCAGGATCCTCGTGAAATAGAGGAAATATTTGACAAACGACAGCAGGATAAGCCCTGCGATGACGATCGCGTCGATCGTGACGAACAGCGACGGCACGGGCGAGCCGATGACGACCTCCCAGAGGATGAGCGTGCCCATCGACAGATAGATCACGACGGTGCAGAGCTTGCCGTACCAGCCGGCGCTGTAGACCTTGCGCGTGCGGTGCAGCGCCAAAAGGGTGAGGATGCCGATGCTGATCTCCTTGAAGACCAGAATGCCGACGACCCACCAGTATTTCATGGGCATCAGGCACAGCAGCACGGCGATCTGCGTCAGCTTATCCGCGACGGGGTCGATCGCCTTGCCGAAGTCGGAGACAAGGTGGAAGGTGCGGGCGATCCAGCCGTCGACCACGTCCGTCACGCCGGAGAGGAACAGCACGCCGAACGCACCCCAGTACTGCCCGCGCTCATAGAGAAAAATGATGAACGGGATCAGCAGCAGCCGGAGAAAGCTCAGCATATTCGGCAGGGTAAAGATGCGGTCGGTGTCCGCGCGCTGGGCCTTTTCGATTTTTGCTCTTTCTTCTTCACTCATGTAGTTCCGCCTCCTCTGCGTCCGCCACGGGCGCAAAATATTCTGCCATTTTGGAACGTTTTTTCCGCTTTTGCTGGAAGAAGCCGCCGACGCTGAACACCAGCGCGCCGATCATGTTGACGATCAGATCCTGCATCGTGTCGTGCAGGCCGATGTCGAGATAGCCGCCAAGGCCGAGCGACTGCCCGTTGACCACGGTGTCGCGGATGCCCGAAACGGTGATGGGGATGTTGCTGCGCGTGGGGTCGAGGGCGACGGAGGTGATCTCGTGCAGCACGGTGTCCTTCTGCATATCCTTGTTTAGCAGCACGTCGACGGAGAATTCGAAGATCTCCCACAGCGCGCCGATGGTCATCGAGAAGCAGAAGGCGACGACGGCGAGAAAAACGGGCGAAAGCCGGAAGCTGATGCGGTGGTCGCGGTTGAGAATGTCCGCCATCGAGTAGCCGACCGCCGCGTAGATAAAGCCGCTGACGGTGTGCATCGCCTTGTCCCAGAAGGGAACGGTGACATAGAAGCAGGCGATCTCGCCCAAAATCTCCGACGCGAAGATGAACACGACGACCGTGATCTCCAGCGCGGTGGGCAGCCGCATTTCCAGCTTGCGCTCGATGATGGACGGCAGATAGAGCAAAAACAGCGACAGCAGGCAGGTAAAGGCGTTTTCGCTGTTTCCGGCGGTGATCGAACGGATCATCACCGCGAGGATAAGCAGCCGGATGACGGCGTAAGTAATCAGCGTGGCGCGGCTTTTGCGCTTCAGCCGCCGCTGCACATCCTGCCTGCGCAGCTCACGCCGCTCCTTTCGCGTTTGTTTGTCCTTCATCCGCTTCACCACTCTTTCTATTCAGATTATAGTCACGGATTATCAACTCAATATCAACGGCAGGATAAATTTTTGTTGATTTTTCCGGGGAAGCTCTGAACAAAACCGAAAGAGCGGTCAGCGATTTCTTTTGATTGCCTGAGTATTACTGCAAACAGCTTGCACTCGATGAGGAGACCGTACCGGAGGAAGCGGGGTGAATTTTTGCGCAAGTTTTTCTTTGCAAGACCGCCGGGTTATGGTATACTGTTGTCACAGAGGTGAAACACGATGTTCAAGATTTTGGTTGCGGAGGACGACGCGGAGCTGCAGCAGCTTTTTTGCCGCGTGCTGACGCGAAACGGCTTCACCGCCCTCGGCGTGTCCGACGGCGTGGAGGCGCTTGAAGCCCTCGAGCATGAATATATCGACCTGATCGTCTCGGATATTATGATGCCGCGCATGGACGGCTACGCCCTCGTGCGCGCCCTGCGCGACGCGGGGAATCAGATCCCCGTGCTGATGATCACGGCGAAGGACAGCTTTCAGGATATGCAGTTCGGCTTCATCGCCGGCGCGGACGACTATATGGTCAAGCCGGTCAACGTCAACGAGCTTGTCCTGCGCGTCCACGCGCTCCTGCGCCGGGCGCAGATCGTCTCGGAGCGGCGGCAGAGCATCGGCAATACGACCTTTGAGTTTGATTCCTTCTCCGTCCGCTGCGGACGGGCGGAGACGATCCTGCCGCAGAAGGAATTTCTGCTTTTATACAAGCTGATCTCCTCGCCTAACCACATTTTCACGCGGCAGCAGCTCATGGACGACATCTGGGGCGTCGAATCGCAGACCGAGGCACGCACGGTCGACGTGCACATCAACCGCTTGCGCGACCGCTTCCGCGACAATCCGGATTTCGAGATCGTGACGGTGCGCGGCATCGGCTATAAGGCGGTGAAGCGCCATGAATGAAAAGCTCTCGCCGCGGATGCGGACGTACTATTACCTCATCATTTTCATCATCATCCTGTTCTCCGCGGGCATGATTACGGGCGTCTTGTTCCTGCTCGACGCCCTCGGCGTGGTCTATAAGCTGAGCTTTTCCGTGCTGATCTCGCTGTTCGTCGTGGCAGCGGTCGCGGCGGCGCTGATGAGCTATTTCATCGGCCGGCGCATCCTCGCGCCGATGGTCAAGCTCAGCAAGGCGTCGAAGGAGGTCGCACGCGGGAATTTCAACGTCACGGTCAGCGATTCCAGCCGCCTGGAGGAGGTGCAGACGACCTTCCGCAATTTTAACGCGATGGTGCGCGAGCTCAACAGCATCTCGACCCTGAGCAACGATTTCGTGGCGAATGTCTCGCACGAATTCAAAACCCCGCTGACTGCCATCGAGGGCTACGCCATGCTCCTGCAGGAGCCGAACCTCACCACGCAGGAGCGCACGGAGTATCTGGAAAAGATCCTCTATAATACCCACCGCCTGACCGACCTCGTGGGCAACATCCTGATGCTCTCGAAGATCGAGAGCAAGTCCCTTGCCGAGCAGTACAAGGACTTCCGGCTGGACGAGCAGATCCGGCAGGCCGTCGTGTCGCTCGAATCGGCGTGGGCGGAGAAGGACATCATTTTCAACGTCGACCTCGACGAGGTCACGCTGAATGGCTGCGAGGCGCTGCTGATGCACGTCTGGACGAATCTGATCTCCAACGCCGTCAAATTCAGCGACCGCGGCGGCACGATCGAGCTGCGCCTGCTCGACCAGAAGGAGTGTGTCGTCGTCAGCGTCACCGACCACGGCTGCGGCATGACGCCCGAGGTGCAGGAGCGCATTTTCGAGAAATTCTATCAGGGCGACACCTCGCACAAGGCGCTCGGCAACGGTCTCGGCCTCGCGCTGGTCAAGCGCATCGTCGAGCTGTCCGACGGCCTGATCGAGGTCATCAGCAAGCCCGGACAGGGCTCGACCTTCCGCGTGATTTTGCCGAAATAGAAGCGGCCGCGTCCGGTTCTATATTGCTGGGGCGGCTATCAGCCGCCCGGCGCAGGCACCCCAATAGAAACCGTAGGGCGCGACCACTGGGCGCGCCGGTGCAGGCACGATCAAATCCGTACAGATTTGTTCGTCTGCACCGTCCGCCTCTTCTGTATTGCCCCCTTTCCTCCGCCGCTCTGCTGCGCGTCATGCAAAAAAAGTCGCAAAATTTGAAAAAAAGAGTTGACAGCCGCCCATTCCCTTGCTATAATATCAAAGCTGTCTGAAATGCTGCTATAGCTCAGCAGGTAGAGCGCATCCTTGGTAAGGATGAGGTCTCCAGTTCGAATCTGGATAGCAGCTCCAAACCCTTGAAACTC
>CAMEMX010000004.1 GCA_945927915.1 uncultured Clostridia bacterium | reverse complement strand
GGGCGGGGACACGTCCCCGCCGACCGCGAAGCGGCAGACAGCACAAACGAACCGGTTTGTAAGCAGTTGGTAGTTCCTGCACCGGCGGGGGTATACCCCCGCCCTACATTTGTAATACATGCAGGCACGTTTCTGTCAGCTCTGCTCTTTATGCTCCCAGAGGCGGATCTCCTTCGCGCTCTCGTAGAGGCGGACATAGCTTGCGTGGCGCGTCGGCTCGAGCCTGCCCTCGCGCAGCGCCGCCAGCACCGCGCAGTCCGGCTCGCGGATGTGGGCGCAGTCGTGGTAGCGGCATTGACCGAGGTAGGGCGCGAAGTCCGGGAAGGCGTATTGCAGATTCTCCTTCAGGATCAGCTCCATCTGCTCGGTGTCGAAGGAGGAAAAGCCCGGCGTGTCAATGACGTAAGTCTCGTCCGGCAGGCAGTACAGCTCGACGTGTCGCGTCGTGTGCCGTCCGCGGCCGAGCTTGTCGGACACCTCGCCCGTTTTGATGGCAAGCTCCGCGCTCAGGCGGTTGAGCAGGCTGCTCTTGCCGACGCCGGAGTTGCCGGTGAAGGCGACGGTCTTGCCGCGCACGGCCTGCCGCAGCGCCTCGACGCCCTCGCCCGTCTCCGCGCTGGTCGGAAACACCGCGAAGCCCGCGCGGCGGTAGATGCCGATGAGCTTTTCGCCGTCGTTGAGGTCGGTCTTGTTGACGCACAGGAGAACGGGCACGCCCCGGTCGCCCGCGATCGCCGCCACGCGGTCGATGAGGAACGGGTCGGTCACGGGATTCGCGCCGGACGCGAGGATCACCAAGGCGTCCAGATTACTGACGGCGGGACGCACGAAGCTGTTTCTACGCGGGGCGATGCGCTCAAGCGTGCCCCGTCCGCGCTCGACGGAGAAGTCGGTATAGTCGCCGACGAGCGGAGTGATATGCTCCTTGCGGAAGATGCCGCGCGCGCGGCATTCCGTCACCGCGCCGTCCTCCCCGCGCACATAGTAAAATCCGCTGAGCGCCTTGACGATGCGCCCATGCTGCAGCTTATCCATCCGTTACGGTGTCTCGGCGGAGGTGGTCTCCTCGGACGAGGAGGAGGACGAGGACGGCTCGGTGCTTGGCTCTGTGCTCGGCAGCGTCGGTTCCTCCTCCGGCCCCAGAGAGACGTCGATCACGACGACGGTGCCCTTTTCCACCTTGGAGTTGGGCATCTCGCTCTGGCTGATGACCTTGCCTTCCTCCACGGTCGGGTCGTACATCTCGCGCACCTCATACATGAGTCCGGCGTCCTTGAGCAGGGTGATGGCCTCCATCTTGGTGAAGCCGATCACGGGCGGGACGACGGCCTTGCCGTCGCCGGTGCTGATATAGACCGTGACCTCGTCGCCCTCCTTGAGCTGGCTGCCCGCGGCGGGGATCGTCCGGGTCACGCGGCCCTCTTCGACCTTGTCGCTCTCTTCGACGAGGAAGATGATACTCAGGCGGATGTCCAGCGCCTCCAGACGCGCCTTGGCGTTGTCCTTGAGGTCGTTGGTCAGGTCGGGCATTTTGTTCTCGCCCAGACTGATATACAGCGTGACCGTCTGGCCCTTTTCGAGCTTTTCGCCCGCGGCAGGCTCGGTGCGCACGACATTGCCCTGCTTGACCTTGTCGCTGTTTTCGTCCTTGATGATGATTTGCAGGCCGAGCTTGAGGTCATTGAGCAGTTTGGTCGCCTCGCCCTCCGGAACGTTCTCCAGGACAGGCATCTCCTTGGCCTCCGGGCCCTTGCTGACGGTCAGGGTGACGGTGCGGCCGGGCTTGACCATGTCGCCGACCTTCGGGGTCTGCGCCATGACGTAGCCTTCCTCGTATTCGTCGCTGTATTCCTCCTTGACGTTGCGCACATCGACGCGCAGGTCGGGGTAATCGTCGGGGTCGATGTCCTCCAGACGCATTCCGACGAGCTTGGGCACCTCGATCTCGCCGTTTTCCTCGACGTCAGAGGTCGATTCCGTATCGCGCGGCTCGTCCGAACCGCCCGTAAGCGCCACGATCAGCACCACGAGCAAAATCACGAAGACGACAGCGGCGGCGACGATGCCGATGGTCAGGTTACGGCGGCGTTTGGCCTCTGCCAGCTCCTTTTCGCGTCTTGCGCGCTCGGCGCGGCGCTCTTCTGCGGTGCGGCCGTCGGGATTCTTTGCCGCCCGCTGCGCGGCATAGCGCTCGGCCTCGGAACGGGTCATGCCCGTGCGCTGCACCGGCTGGCGCGCGGCGGCTGCGGGTGCGCCGAACTGGAAGGTGATGGCGGGATTCTTGCGGAACTCCTCCATGTCGTGCAGCATCTCCGCGGCGGAGCTGTAGCGGTAGTCCGCGCTGGAGCTCATGGCGCGCATGACGATCTGCTCCAGCCCGATGGGAATGTTCGGCATCAGCTCGCTCGGGCGGCGTGCGCCGCCGTTGATGTGCTGGATGGCGACGGAGACGGGCGTCTCGCCGTCATAAGGCGTGCGGCCCGTGAGCATTTCATACATCACGACGCCGAGGGAGTAAAGGTCGCTGCGGTTGTCGACCCGCGCGCCCTTGGCCTGCTCCGGCGAGATATAATGCACCGAGCCGAGCGCCTCCCGCGTCAGCGTGTTCTGGGCGGAGCCGACGCGGGCAATGCCGAAGTCCGCGACCTTGATGCTGCCGTCCTTGAGGATCATAATATTGTGCGGCTTGATGTCGCGGTGGACGATGCCGCGGCTGTGCGCGTGGTCGAGCGCCTTGGCGATCTGCATGGAGAAATGCAGCGTCTCGCGCCAGTTGAGGCTGATCTTCTTTTCCAGATACTGCTTGAGCGTGATCCCCTCGATCAGCTCCATGACGATATAGTCCACATCGCCCGAACGGGAGACGTCGTATACGCTGACGATATTCTGATGCGACAGCATGGCGACCGCCTGCGACTCGGCGTGGAAGCGGCGGCGGAACTCCTGATTCCGCGACAGCTCGTCCTTGAGAATTTTGACCGCGACCAGACGGTTGAGCCGATGGTCGAGCGCCTTATATACCACAGCCATGCCGCCCGTGCCGATGACCTCAAGGATCTCATAGCGGCTGTCCAGCAATCTTCCTATGTAACTTTCCATGGCAACTCCCTGTTCCGCTTAAGCGGCCCGTTCCGAAACGGCGAACGGGTGCCGAAGTGTAGTTGGTCTCACAGCGCGATCAAAACCGAGGTCACATTGTCCGGCGCACCGCGCTCCTTGGCGATCTCCAGCAGGCGCTTGCAGCAGTCGTCCATCCGCGCGCCGTGGACGACTTCAAACAGGATCTCCTGATCGGCCATCTGGTTGGAAAGGCCGTCCGTGCAAAGCAGGAGGCAGTCGCCCTTGCGCACGGTGAGACAGAACACGTCGGCAAAAACCTGCGCGCTCGTGCCGACGGCACGGGTGATGAGATTCTTGCTCGGGTGGTTTTTGGCCTGCTCCGGCGTCAGCTCGCCGCGCTGCACCATCAGCTCGACGACGGAGTGATCCGTCGTGACGCGCTGCACGCCGTCGGCGTTGATGTGGTAGGCGCGGCTGTCACCGATGTTGACCACGAGGGCGGTCTTGTCATGCACGAGCGCGGCAACAAGGGTCGTGCCCATGCCGCTGTACTCCTCGCTGAGCAGCGACTGCTCATACACGGCGATATTGGCAAGCGACGCGGCGCTGCGCAGGACGCGCTCGCACTCCTGCGGCGTCTGCGCGGCGGAGAAGGAGCGCTTGACCTCCTCGGAAAACACCTCGCTGGCAAGACGGCTTGCGACATTGCCCGAACGGGCGCCGCCCATGCCGTCGCAGACGACGGCAAGAAGCGCGTTTTCGCCAAGCTGTTCGATGCGGTAGGCGTCCTGATTCTGTTGCCTTACGTTGCCGGTATCGGTCAGTCCCCAGACCTCCATGGCGTCACATCCTTCCGTTTTCGCGTTCAAATTTCCGGCGAAGCTGCCCGCAGGAGGCGTTGATGTCGCTGCCGAGCGTCCTGCGGACGGTCGCCGGGATGCCGTGCTGCTCCAGCGTCTGCTGAAAGGCGCGCACCGTCTCCGGCAGGCTCGGCTTCAGCGGGCTCTCCGCCACTTCGTTGAGCGGGATCAGATTTACATGGGCCGCGATGCCGCGCAGCTTTTTCATAAGGAGCTGCGCCATCTCCGGCGTGTCGTTCACGTCGCGGATCATCGCGTATTCAAACGAGATACGCCTGCCCGTTTTCTCAAAATACCGCCTGCAGGCGGCCAGCAGGGTATCGACGGGGTATTTTTTGTTGACCGGCATGATGCGGCTGCGCACCTCGTCCGTCGGCGCGTGCAGCGACACGGACAGCGTGAGCTGCAGGTTCTCCTCCGCCAGCCGGTCGATCCGGTCGACAAGGCCGCAGGTCGACAGGCTGATGTGGCGCATTCCGATGTTCATGCCCTCGGGGGAATTGACGAGCTGCAAAAACCGCAGCACGGTGTCATAATTGTCCAGCGGCTCCCCGATGCCCATCAGGACGATGTTGGAGATCGGAAGCCCGGAGTCAAGCTGCGTAAAAAGCACCTGGTCGAGCATCTCCGCCGGCGTCAGGCGGCGCACCAGCCCGCCCAGGGTCGACGCGCAGAACGCGCAGCCCATCGGGCAGCCGACCTCCGAGGAGATGCAGACGGTGTTGCCGTGGTGGTAGCGCATGAGCACGCTCTCGACGCAGTTCCCGTCCGTTAGACGCCATAAATATTTGATCGTTCCGTCCTTTTGGGATTCCAGACGACGCGCGACGGTCGGGAACGGGAGCGTGTAACGCTGCGCCAGCTTTTCGCGCAGCGGCTTGGAGAGATTGGTCATCTCGTCAAAGCTCCGTGCGCCGCGGTGCAGCCACGCGTAGACCTGCCCGGCGCGGAATTTCGGCTCGCCGAGGTCGGTCGTGAACTCCTGCGTCAGCTCGGCAAGGGTCATGGATTTGATGTCCTTCAAGGCTTCCTCCTGAGTTTGCAGATAAAAAATCCGTCCGTGCCGTGGTCGCACGGCAGAAGGGTCGTCATGGCGGCGGTGGGAATGCCGGAATTGTCCGGGAAAGCGACCGCCTCGGCGGTGAATTCGGGATGCGCCTGCAAAAACGCCTCCGCGACCGCCTCATTCTCCCGGCGCAGGACGGTGCAGGTGCTGTAGACGAGCACGCCGCCGGGTTTGACATATTCCGCCTGCTGCGCCAGGATCGCGCTTTGCAGCGCGGGAAGGCGCTCGGTCTGCGCAAGCGGCTTATAGCGGATGTCGGGCTTTTTGCGGATCACGCCCAGCCCGGAGCAGGGCACGTCCGCGATCACGGCGTCCATCGTGCCGCGCCATTCCGGCACGGGCTCGGCGGCATTTTGCAGCCGCGTTTGCAGGATGGAAATGCCCAGGCGGGCAGCGCCGTTTTCGATCAGCTTCAGCTTGTGGGCGTGGATGTCGCAGGAGATCAGCTCCCCGCGGTTTTCCATCGCGATCGCCGCGGCAAAGCTCTTGCCGCCGGGCGCCGCGCAGCAGTCGAGCACGCGCATTCCGGGCAGCAGCCCCGCCGCGCGCACCGCCAGCTTCGCCGCAGCGTCCTGCGCGTAAAACCAGCCCTCGCGGTAGGCCGGAAGCTGCTCCAGGCTGCCCGTGCCGCTGACGCTCAGGCAGTCCGGCAGGTAAGGATGCGTTTTCGCCTGTGCGCCCGCCTCCTGCAGCGCCTGCAACACCTGCCGCGCGTCTGCGCGGAGGGTGTTGACCTGCAAAACGGTGTCGGGCGCTTCGTTGTCGCTTTGCATCAGCGCCTGCGCCTTTTCCCGCCCGAACTCGCGGACGAAAAGGTCGGCAAGCTCGCGCGGATGGCTGTATCTTGTCGCCATGTCCGGCGGCAATGTCAAAGGCTGCGCCCGCAAAATCGCGCGCAGAACGCCGTTGACGAGCCGCGCCGCCGCCGGGTTGGCATGGCACTTCGCCTGCTCGACCGCCTCGTTCACGGCGGCGGAGGCAGGGATCTTATCGGTGAATTCCAACTGGTAGACCGCAAGGCGCAGGATGTCGCGCACCACGCTTTGCAGCTTTCCGCGCGCGAAGGCGTCGATCCGCCAGTCCAGCAGCATTTGATTTTGCAGCACGCCGTAGCACAGGCGGCTGGCCAGCGCCGCCTCGCGGCGGTCCATGCCGGCAAGGCGCTGCTTCAGCGCGCCGTCGGCCCATGCGCCGCGGCTGCGGCAGTCGCCCAGCGCCAGAAGCGCGGCGTCTCTTGCGTTCATTGTCATATTACAAATCGATCGGGTGGCCGCGGAAGTAATCCGGCGCCGCCATTTTTTTGCCGCCCTCGGCCTGCAGGCAGGTGATCACGAGGGCATCCCCGCCGCCGCAGGCGATCTCCAGCCCCTGCTTGGTCAGGGCAAGCAGGGTTCCGGGCGCTTTTTCGGTCTTTTTGTCGGTCGGGCGCACGGCATAGATCTTAAAGCGCTTGCCGTTCAGATCCGCCGTTGCCACCGGCCACGGGTCGAGGCCGCGCACATGGTCGATGATCTGGCGCGCAGAGCGCGTCCAGTCGATCGGGCAGAGCGCCTTGCTGAGCATCGGCGCGAAGGTCGCCTTGTCATGCTCCTGCGGCGTGCGCGTGGCAGTCCCCGCCTCGATGCTCCGTAACGTATCGCAAAGCAGGCCGCCGCCGATCTGCGCGAGCCGGTCAAGCAGGCTCTGCGCGTTTTCATAGGGGTCGATGGGCGTTTTGCGGATCTCGATGATATCGCCCGCGTCCATCTCCGCTGCCATATACATCGCGGTCACGCCCGTCTCGGTCAGGCCGTTCAGGATCGCCCATTGGACGGGGCCGGAGCCGCGCAGGGCGGGCAGGACGCTCGCGTGGATGTTCACGCAGCCGAGGCGCGGGATGTCCAGCACCCGCTGCGGCAGAATTTTTCCGTAAGCGACGACGGCGATCACGTCCGGCTGCAAGGCGCGCAGCTCGTCGACCACCGCGTCGTCCTTGAAGGTCGCCGGCTGGAAGACGGGCAGGCCCGCTTCGAGCGCAACCTTCTTGACGTCGGACATTTCCAGCTTCATGCCGCGGTTTTTCGGCATATCGGGCTTGGTATAGACGCCGACCGGCACGAATTGCTCCGCAAGCAGCCTTTTCAGGCACGTCGCGGCGATGTCCGGCGTGCCCATGAACACGACTCTCATGCTTCCTCCAACCCCGAATGCATGGCCTCGATCTCCTCGTCCGTCAGCTTGCGGTAGGCGATCTCGGTGTAGATGTGGCCGTCGAGGTGGTCGCACTCGTGGCAGATGCACCGCGCGATGAGACCCTCGCCCTCCAGCTCGAACCACTCGCCGTGCCTGTCCTGCGCGCGGGCTTTCGCATAATTCGGGCGCTTGACGAGCCAGTATTCGCCCGGCACGCTGAGGCAGCCCTCCATGCCGTCCTGCTCGCCGCTCGTTTCGACGATTTCGGGATTGATCAGCTCGACGAGCTCCTCGCCCGTGTCGATTATGACGACGCGGCGCAGGATGCCTACCTGCGGCGCGGCGAGGCCGACGCCGTTGGCGTCGACGAGGGTCTGCGCCATGTCGTCGAGCAGCTCGTGCAGCTTTTTGTCAAATTTCGTCACCGGGCGGCTGACCTTGTGCAGCCCCGGCTCTTCGACCGTCAGAATTTTTCTCAGTGCCATGTGGTTCTCCTATTCATTGCAGTTGACGTCGGCGTAAAGACCGACGCCGCGGGTTTTCCCAAATTCGCGCAGCAGGTGCGCCACGAGGGCGCGCAGCGTGCGCGTGTTGCGGCAGCTCAGGGTCAGGCGGCAGCGGTAGCTGTAGTTGACGCGCGGCACCTGCGCGGGCGCGGGGCCGAGCAGCTCGACCTGCTCGCCGCGGTAAAACGCGGAGCCGAGCTGCGCACGCAGCGCGGCGGCAAAGCGCTGCGCCGTCTGCCAGATCTGTTCCTCCTCGCGCCCGTGGAAGGTCACGGTGAGCAGATCCTTAAAGGGCGGACAGCCGCGCAGCTCGCGCAGCGGCAGCTCCTCAGCGAAAAAGCTGTCGTAATCCTGCTGCGCTGCCAGCTCGATGACGCGGTTTTGCGGCGTCATCGTCTGGATAAGGGCGCGACCGCCCAGCTTGCCGCGTCCGGCGCGGCCAATCACCTGCGTGATCATGTTAAAGGTCGTTTCGGCGGCGCGGTAGCTGCCGACATAGAGCGACATATCCGCGTCCAGCACGCCGACCAGCGTGACGTTTTCAAAATTCAGCCCCTTGGCGACCATCTGCGTGCCGAGCAGGATGGGGATCTTCTCCGCATCGAAGCGGCGCAGGAGCTTTTCGTGCGTGTTGACGGCGGAGACGGTGTCTGCGTCCATGCGCAGCACCTCCGCCTGCGGCAAAAGGGCCGCGAGCTGCTCCTGCACCTTCTGCGTGCCGAAGCCAATCTGCTTGAGGTGGCCGCCGCAGACGCCGCAGCGCGGGCGCATCGGCTCGGAATAGCCGCAGTAGTGGCACATCAGCCGCCCGTTGGCGTGGTGATAGGTCAGGTTGACCGTGCACGCGGGGCACGCCGGGACATAGCCGCAGTCCACGCAGGCGACCATGCGGCTCGTGCCGCGCCGGTTGAGGAACAGGATGGACTGCTGTCCGGCGTCCAGATTTTCGCGCAGCGCCAGAAGCAGCGGTTCGCTGATGGCGGTGGCGTTGCCCTCCCTCAGCTCGCGCTTCATGTCCACGATCTGCACAGGCGGCAGCGCCCTGCGGTTATAGCGGCTGCGGAGGGTATAGAGGGAATAAATGCCGTTTTTCGCGCGGTACATCGTCTCGACCGACGGCGTAGCGGAGCCGAGCAGCACGAGGGCGTTTTCCTGCGCGCCGCGGTAGATCGCCACCTCCCGCGCGTGGTAACGGGGAGAATTTTCGGATTTATAGGTGTGCTCCTGCTCCTCGTCGACGATGATGAGGCCAAGCTCCCGCACCGGCGCGAAGATCGCCGAGCGCGTGCCGAGGACGACCTTCGCCTCGCCGCTTCTGATGCGCTTCCACGCGTCGTAGCGTTCGGTGATGCGCAGGCCGCTGTGCAACACGGCGACGCTCGCGCCGAAATGCGCGGCGAAAAGCTGCAAAAGCTGCGGCGTCAGCGCGATCTCCGGCACGAGCAGGATCGCGCCGCGCGACCGCGCGAGGCAGTCATAGATCAGGCGGATATAGACCGAGGTCTTTCCGCTGCCCGTGACGCCGTAGAGCAGGGCGACGCCCGGCTTTTCCTGCGCGCCCTGGCGCAGCAGGCCGTCAAAGGCGATCTGCTGCTCGTCCGTCAGGACGGGCGGCTGCTTCGTCTCCGCCGGACAAAACGCCGGCAGGCGCAGGCGTTCTTCCTCGAAAAAGGTCAGGTAGCCGAGCTTTTCCAGACGGCGCAGGGTCGCGCCCGTCGCACCGGTATAGTAGCAAAGCTCCTTGGCGGCGCACTCGCCCAGCGTGACAAGCAGCTCCAAAGCCGCCGCCTGCAGGGGCGCGGCGCGCTTTTTGGACGCGGCGTATTGCAGCGCGTCCTCCGCGGAGGCAGACAAAATGGCGATGCGCTCGGTCTTGTCCTGCACGCGCCGGCGGCGGTCGGTCTTGCAGCGGATGAGCTTCTTGCGCAGCAGGTAGTGCAGCGCTCTTTGCAGCTCGTCCTCGTCAAACTGCCTGCGCAGCAGGGCGGCATCCGCGCCGCCGCCAAGCTCCGCGAGCGTGCGCATGACGCTTTTGGCGACCGGCTGGCGCGTGATGGCGCTCTCCCAGCCGTCATCGGCGATCTCGTAGCGCTCGCGCTCCTGAAACCAGACGCCCGCCGGCAAAATCGCCCGGACGGCGTCATAGAAGGTGCAGAAATAGCGCTCGCGCAGGAAGGCCGCCGTGTGCAGCATCCGCTCGTCGAGCAGAGGCGTGTCCTCCAGCGCCTCCAAAACAGGCTTGAGCTTGCTCTCGTCGCCCTCGGTCAGCGCCAGCACGACGCCCTCACAGCGTCTGTTCGACCTGCCGAAGGGCACGCTGACGCGCTGACCGGGCGCAAGGTGCAATGCTTCCGGCACGCGATAATCGTAGGGCTTGTCGATGGCATAGATCGCGGCGGAAACGGCAATTTTTGCGATCATCGTCCGCCCTCCCGTGGTTTTTTCGGAATTACTCGCGGATCGACGCGGCGAGCTTGCCGTCGGCGACCTCGCGGATGGCGAGGGTGACGGGCTTTTCGGGCAGCGGCTCGTGGAAGGTCTCGGACTCGATGGAGATCTGTCTGGCGCGGCGCGCGACCACGTTGACCATCAGATAGCGGCTGTCGATGTGCTTCAAAAGCTCGGACATGGCGGGATACAACATATTAAACTTCCTCCTTGAGTTGGATCTTTCGGTATTGCGGGCGGCAGGCCTCGGCGGTCAGAATGGCGCAAAGCTCGTCCGCCGCGTGCGCAACGGAATCGTTGATAATAATGTATTGATATTGCTCGGCGATGGTGCATTCCTGCAGCGCGATGTGCAGGCGCAGGTCGGCGACCTCCGGTGCGGTGTCGCCGCGACCGCTCAGTCTTCTGCGCAGCTCGCCCAGCGACGGCGGCGCGATAAAGACCGAGATGGCGTCCGGCCGGCGCTTGAAGATCTGCAACGCGCCCTGCACGTCGATCTCCAGCACGACGTTACAGCCCTGCGCCAGCGCGTCGTTGACCGCCTTTTCGGGCGTGCCGTAATAGTTGCCGGCATAGAAGGCGTGCTCCAGCAGCTCGCCGTTTTCGATCATCTGTTCAAAGCGGGCCTTGTCGACGAAGAAGTAGCTCTCGCCGTCGACCTCGCCCGGACGCATCTGCCGCGTGGTCGCGGAGACCGAGAAGCGCAGCGATGCGTCGCGGCGCATGACCTCCTTGAGGATCGTCCCCTTGCCGACCCCGGACGGGCCGGAAATCACGATGATCCTTCCCTGTTTCACTGTTCTTCCTCCTCACAGTATACTTCGCCGCACTTGTCCTGCAGACGCCGTGCGATCGCCTCCGGCGTGATCGCCGAGAGGATCACATGGTCGGTGTCCATGACGAGCACGGCGCGGGTCTTGCGGCCGAAGCTCGCGTCGATCAGCATAGCGCGCTCCTTCGCCTCCTGGACGAGGCGCTTGACGGGCGCGGAATCGGGGCTGACGACGGTCAAAAGCCGCTCCGCAGAGACCAGATTGCCAAAACCGATGTTGATGAGCTTCATGGCGTCACTCGATGTTCTGGATCTGCTCGCGGATCTTTTCCAGCTCGGCCTTGATCTGCACGACGTTGTGCGCCTGCTCCAGGTCGTTGCCCTTCGAGCCGATGGTGTTGGCCTCGCGGTTCATCTCCTGCAGCAGGAAGTCGAGCTTGCGTCCGATGGCGCCGCCCTCGCGCAGGAGGCTTTCAAGCTGGTCAAGATGGCTGCGCAGGCGCACCGTCTCCTCGTCGACTGCGATCTTGTCGGCGAAGATCGCCGCCTCGGTGACGATGCGGCTTTCGTCGATCGCCTTGTTTTCCAGCACCTCGCGGAGCTTGTTTTCCAGACGGGTGCGGTATTCTTGCACCGTGACGGGGCTTCTCGCCTCGACCTTTTCCACATAGGAAAGGATAGCCGCGGCATGGGCGCGGACGTCGGCAGCCAGCGCATCGCCCTCGCGCACACGCATGGCGTTATAGGCGTCGATGGCCTCGCGGGCGACGGCGGCGATGTCGGCGGTGTTGCGTTCCTCGTCCTCCTCCGCCTTCTCCAGCGTAAAGACCTCGGGGAAGCGGGCCAGCGCGGTCGCGCTGACGTCGTCGCGCACGCCGTAGTCTGCGGCGATCTGCCGCAGGGCGGTCAGGTAGCCCTCCAATACCGGGCGGTTGAGGCTGACGCGGACGTTTTCGTCCGCCGTGACGTTGACGCTGACGAACACGTCGACCTTGCCGCGAGCGACGTTCGCCTTGACGAGCTGCTTGACCGCGTCCTCAGCGTAGGAGAACGCGCGCGGCAGCTTCACCGTGCAGTCGAGAAAGCGGTTGTTGACGGAGCGCAGCTCCACGGTGATCTCGCGTCCGTTCAGGCTGCGGACGGCACGCCCGAAGCCTGTCATGCTGTGAATCAAATCGGTTCCTCCTTTTTACCGGCAGCAGTCGCACAGGCAGTTCAGGCACATCATCGTTCCGCACAGATTGCACAGATCGTCAGACTGGCTGTTGCCGTATTCCTGCTGGCGGTAGGTATAAGCGCCGGCGCCGGAAGCGGCGTTTGCGGCGTTGCGGTATTCGTAATTCTGCGGGTCCATATTCACGGCGATGCGGAAATTCTGGGCGGCCTCGTCCATCCAGCCGCGCCGCTGCGCGATCACGCCGCGCAGATAGTACCACTCGGCGTTATGGGTGGCGATGCCGTCGAGCATCGACTCCGCCGCGTCGATCCGGCCCTGCCGGATCAGCTCGCGCACCTGTCCGAAAGCGCCGCCGGACGAGCCGGAGGAATACGACGAGGAGGGGTTCGGCGCGGAGCCGCCCTTCATCAGCGTGTCATACGCTTCATTGATCTCCTTCATCTTCTCCTGTGCCAGATCCGCAAGGGGGTTGTTGGCGTAGTTATCGGGATGATACTTTCTCGCCAGGTCGCGGTATGCCTTCTTGATCTCTTCCTCGGAGGCGCCGTGCGGCACGCCCAAAACCTCGTAGGGGTCTTTCATTGTTTCTTTCCTCGCTTCTTTTTTCGGAAGGTGCCGTTGGCGACGCCGTGCAGCACCGCAGGCAATCCATAGTAGATGATGTTTTTGCGGATCTCGTCGTCGTCCGACGCGGGCAGCAGCTCCAGCGCCGAGGCCGCCATGCTGATGGACGCCTCCACGGTGTCCAAAAGCGTCTGCCTGTCCTCCTGCGAGAGCTTCCCGTCCTGTAAGGTGAAGCGGTAGCGCAGCGGATTGTAGCTGCCGCTGCGTTCGTCCTTCGGCAGATCCTCCAATGCGTCTGCCAGATAGAGGAAGCGGCCGACATGGTACAAAAGCAGCTCGCTTGCGCGGCGCGCGCTTTCGTCGCGGCGGTACAAGGCGCACACGCGCAAAAGCGACGCAAAGGCGTCCGCCGCGCGGTCAAGGCTCGCGCAGTGCGCGTCCTCGAGCGCCTGCAGGCGCGAAAGCTGACGTTCAAACACCTCGTCCGCTTCCTTCTGCCGCGCTTTTGCCTTGCGGTAGGCGCCGCGGTAGAGCAGCAGCGCACATTTCGCCGCGAGGCGGTGCGGCAAGCGCCCGTCGCGCAGGGCGTCGCGCAGCTTCCACACGCTCAGAAGCACGCTCAGGTCGGCTGCGAAGCCCAGCTCCCCCTCGTCCGGCAGGCAGTCCTTTTTACAGAAGGGCCGCGCCGGGCACGCGCAGCGCTCAGTCTGCGCTGCGGCGCCGTCATGCAGGACGAAATAGAGAAACGTCATGTCATAGTTCACAAGGAACCGGGCGCGGAAGCCGTAGTTCTCCTTCAGGCTGTGACACAGGCCGCAGTAGGCGGCGCGGTAGCGCGCCCTTGCCTGCTCCGAGAGCAGGTCTTTTCTGGGAAGTACATATCCAAACATCGTATTATTTTACAAAGCCGGTGATGACGTGGTCGGGCGGGCGTTTTTTGAGCCGGCGGTCGCGGACAAAGGCCGGGATCAGGCCGAGGGCAAAGCCCGACGCGCCCACCGCCGCCGCCCATGCGCCGAGCGAATACGCGGCAAGATAGCCCGCGAGAAACAGCGCCAGGGGCAGGAGGTACAGCGTCGCCGCGCCGCGCAGCACCGCCGCGCTGCGCGTTTCCAGCCAGACGATGTCGCCGCGCCGGGCGCCGACGGGGTTTTGCGCCGTCACGCGGAGTGTCTGCTCCGCCGCGCCGCAGCCGCCGCACTTGTGGCACTCGCCGCTGCACGCGCTCTCCCGCGCGACGAGCAGCGCCGCCCTGCCGTCCGGCAGGAGGTCTTCGACCGTTGCCTTCGTGCGCATTACTCGCCGGTCTCCGGCGCGACCTCGACGATCTGCACCGTGTAAGGCCCGCCGATCACGCCGGCTGTGCTCGTTTCGGGCAGATAGACCTGCAGCGTCAGCGTCTTGGTGCCCGGGTCATAGTCGTTTTTCATATCCGCAACGATGCGGATGTCCTCCGCCGTCAGCGCGTTGATCGCTGCGACCTTGCCGCGCACGGTGATGACCACGCTCTGTTCGCCGAAATCCATCGTCTCGATGTCGTTGATGCGCGTGATGCTCGCGCACGGGATCGAGAAGCGCTTGGTGAGCAGGCCATTAAAGCTCAGAGAGATCTTGACCGACGTCTCCGAGGCGCGGTTGGTCACGCCGGCGGGAAGGTCGGGCGTGATCTTCCAGGTCTTGTTCTCGGTGATCTGACCGAGGTCGATCTCATAGATCTCGATGCTGGTCAGCCGGCTGAGGACGTCCTCCGGGCCGGTGACACCGATGGTGGCAGGCTCGATGGTGCAGGTGACGTCCTGCGCCGTCGCACCGCCGCCGGGAATGAGCTTCACCTTGAGGTCGACCTGCTTATAGGCCAGCACGGGCACGTTCACACGCACCGTCGGCACGCTTGAGGTGACAAATTCGCTCAGCGTCAGCTCCTGACCTTCCTCGTCGACAAAGCGGTATTCCAGCTCGTTTGTGATATTGGAGGTGGCGTTGCTCAGGTCGACGGTCACGATCGCGTGGTCGATCCTGGAGACCTCCTCCGCGGGGCCGCTGACCGGAATGGTCGGATAGTTCAGCACCGCGGGGTCGCGGACATAGCCCGCCGGCAGCTCGCCGGTATATTCCACGGTCACGGGGACCTCCGGGCGTTCCTTGTATTCACTGACCTTGACCTTGATCTTGTTATAGTTGGCGCTGACGAGGCTGATGTCGCCGGAGGCGACCGTCGAGGGCGGGTCGAGCGTCCAGCTCACCTCATATTCGCCGGGCCGGTCGATGTTGCTGACGTCCGCGATGGCCTCCAGCGACGAGCTGTTGAGCTCCTTGAGGTCGGAGCGGCGACCGGAGATCTCGACCGTGACGGTCTGCCCCTCGCCGCCCGTGAGCATGAGGTTGTTGCCCGCAAGCTCGCCGGTGCCGACGATGCGCACCTTGACGTCGGAGATCTTCGCCGTATCGTTGGGGTTGACCACCGTAACGGCGTAAAACCACAGGGCGATCGAGACGACCAGTGCCAGAAGGAAGGCAAGTACTTTATGCTTCTGCATCCTTATCCTCCTTTTTTCTGCGTTTCTTTCGCAGCAGCTTGACGGGATTCCACGTCTTTTCCTCGGTCTTGGGCGCAAGCTCGTTGAGCAGGAGCTTTTCCAGCGTCTGCGGCGCGAGATGGCGCTTGAGCATCCCGGAGACGGCGACGGAGATCGTGCCCGTCTCCTCCGAGACGATGACGACCACCGCGTCGGACACCTCGCTCATGCCGATGGCGGCACGGTGGCGGGTGCCGAGGTCGCTGCTGATGTTGCGGTTCTGGGTCAGCGGCAGGACGCAGCCCGCCGCCGCGATTCTCTCGTTGCGGATGATGACGGCGCCGTCATGCAGCGCGGCCTTGGTGAAGAAGATGTTGCGCAGTAGCTCCGACGACACCTGCGCGTCGATGACCGTGCCGGACTTTTGATAGTCCATCAGCGAGGTGTCGCGCTCAAAGACGATCAGCACGCCCGTGCGCTCGCGGGACATCGTCTCGCAGGCAGAGACGGTCTGCGAAATGACGCGGTCGATCTCGCGCTGCTCCTCCTTCATCGACAGCACCTCGCGGAAGGACTTGCCGCCGAGCTTTTCAAGCATCCGGCGCAGCTCCGGCTGGAACATGATGACCAGCGCGATCAGGCCGATCTCAAGGATCTTGTCGAGCAGGTAGTTCATCAGATACATATTGAGCAGCTGCGTCAGCACCGTCAGCGCCAGGATGATCACGATGCTCTTGGCGATGCGCGCCGCGCCCGTGGTCTGGATCATCGTGATGATGCCGTAAATGATGAACGCGACGACCAGGATGTCGATGATGTCCATGATCTTGATCGTCGGCAGCATCGAGCCGAATTCCTTAAAAAAATCCAAGATAGCTTCCATACGCAAAACTCCGCCTCGGAAGCGCCGGCTGCGCCGCCGCCTCCTACTTTTTTATCTAATAGATTATATCCGATTTTCCCGTCAATAGCAAGTAGGAAACTTCGGTTTTTCGGCCGGGGCAAAGAGTTTTTTGCACAGGCGGGCAAATGTGTGGACTTCTTCCGCCGTGTTAAAGGCGGAAAAGCTCACACGCACGGTGCCTTCTTCCTTTGTCCCGGCGCTCTCGTGCGCCAGGGGCGCACAGTGCAGTCCGGCGCGCACCGCGGCGCCGTGCCTGCCCAAAAGCGCGGCGGCCTCCTCGCAGTCCATGCCCTCGACGGTAAACGACAGCACGCCGCCCTGCCTCTCGCCGGAGAACACGCGCAGCCCAGGCACGGCGCGCAGGCGCGGCAAAAGCTCGCGCAAAAGCCGCGTTTCGTGACGCAAAATGCCCTGCGGCGTCCGCGCCCGGACAAAGCGCAGCCCCTCCAGAAGCCCCGCGATGCCGCAGACGTTGTGCGTGCCCGCCTCCAGCCGGTCGGGCAGGAAATCCGGCATTTCCTGACTGGCGGAGCTGCTGCCCGTGCCGCCGAAGAGCAGCGGCCTTGCATCCCCGGCGCACAGGAGCAGACCCGTGCCCTGTGGGCCGTAAAGTCCCTTGTGTCCCGGCATGGCGATGAAGCGTGCGCCGGTCTTTTGCAGCGACACCGGCAGCGTTCCCGCCGCCTGCGACGCGTCGAGGATCAGCGGTACGCCGTAGCGCCTGCATAGCGCGGCGATGGGCATAACGGGCAGGACATAGCCGAATACGTTCGACATCTGCGTGCAGACAGCGGCGTCCTGTCCCTGTGCCAATGCCTCTTCAAAGGCCGCCAGCGTCTCGTCCGGGGAAAACAGCCTTCTTCCCGCGACCGTGATGTGCGCGTCCAGCGCGTGCAGCGGACGGGTGACGGCGTTGTGCTCGAAGCCGGAGATCACCACGCGCCCGCCCTGCGGCACAAGGGTGCGGATGGCGATATTCAGCCCGTGCGTGGCGTTCATGGTAAAGATCACCTGCTCCGGCGCGGCATCGAACAGCTCCGCCGCCAGCGCCCGGCAGGCATAGACCGTCTCCGCCGCCCGCATGGCGGCTCTGTGGCCGCCTCGGCCGACGCCGGTCAGCGTGCCGACGGCGCTTTGCACGGCGCGGGCGACCTGCGGCGGCTTTTGCAGCGTGGTCGCGGCGCTGTCAAAATAGATCACAGCGTCACCTCCTGCCATTGCCCGTCGCCGCCCCTGCGGTAGATGCGGCTGTAGCGGAGCTGCGCCTGCTCGAATGCCTGCCGCGCACGCGCGGCGTCGGGCGCGCGGATGCGCAGGCTGTAGCCGCAGCCCTGCTCCTGCAGCAGCTTCGGTGTGCGGACGGTAAGGCTGCGGATCGACTGATCCGCAAGGAGGCGGCTGCCCCGCATTGCCGCCGTGACGGAGCGGAAGGTAAAAAATACATCGTTCATTGAAGCAACCCTCCCGTATTATCGTATGTTCCGCGCGGCGCTTTGCCACGCTTCGACCGCTTCCGCAGTAAAAAAGCCCGCCGGACGGGCTGCATTGAAATTTTTTCGGAACTTAATACAATCTTAATTTCTTTTGGGTTATAATTTTAACAATTCCGGGTTAGGATATAAGTGTAATTGATGATTCTCTTTTTCATTTTCCCCTCTATACTATATGGACTTCCGCAGGCAGGGTCTCTTGCCTGCGGATTTCTTTTGCCTGCCGGCGTTTATCGCCCATCTGCCCCGCAAAAAACTTGTTGACTTTTCAACAACTCTGTTGTATCATCTTCCATGTTGAATCATCAACATTTTATATGGTCAAAGGAGGAAAAGAATGGTCGACCGATTTGAGCGTTTTTCGCTTGCGCTGTCCGAGCTGTTTCGCTACTGGCACAGGATCGCCTCCGACGAGCTGGAGCCCTGCGGCCTGAAGGGAACGCACGCGACCTATCTCACCGCGATGTACCGCCATCCGCAGGGGCTCAGCGCCACGCAGCTTTGCGAGGAGTGCGGAAAGGACAAGGCGGACGTCTCGCGGATGCTCTCGATCCTGGAAAAGAAGGGCTTCATCCGCCGCGAGGGCGCAAGCTACCGCGCCCTTGTGACGCTGACCGCCGAGGGAAAAGCCCTCGCGGAGCACGTCCGCGAGCGGGCAGCCGTGGCGGTCGAGGCCGCCAGCAGGGGGCTTTCGGACGAGCATCGCGCGATCTTCTATCACGCGCTCGAGCTCATCACCGCCAACCTGCAGACCATCTGCCGCGACGGCCTGCCCGCAGGAACGCCGCGCCATCATCAACCAGACAAGGAGAGCACCCAATGAAGGTACATCTGATCGTAGATTCCACCGCGGACGTCAGCGAGGCGATCCGCGCAAGGCTGACCGTCGTCCCGCTGACCGTCCACTTCGGCAGCGAGGAATACATCGACGGCGTGACCATCAGCAAGCAGGCGTTTTATGAGAAGCTGATCGAAAGCGACGTCCTGCCCAGCACCAGTCAGGCAACGCCTGCGGCCTTTTCCGAGGTCTTTGCGGACATCGCGGAGCGCGGAGAGAGCGCCGTCGTGCTGACGATCTCCTCCAGGCTCTCCGGCACCTGCCAGAGCGCCATGATCGCCGCTGCGGACTATCCCGGCATCTATGTCGTCGACAGCCGGTCCGCCGCCACCGGCACGGGCATCCTCGCGGAGCTTGCCCTGCGCCTCATGGACGGCGGGATGTCCGCTGCGGACGTCGCCGCGCGGCTGGAGGCGGAGCGCGAAAACGTCTGCCTCGTCGCCCTGCTCGACACGCTCGAATACCTCAAGCGCGGCGGCAGAATTTCAAAGGCGGCTGCCTTCGCGGGCAGTATGCTCTCGATCAAGCCCGTCATCAGCATCCGGCAGGGCGAGGTCGTCGTGCTGGGCAAGGCGCGCGGCTCGCGGCAGGGCAACAACCTCCTCGCCGCGCAGATCGACGCCGCCGGCGGCGTGGACTATGACAAGCCCGTGCTGCTGGGCTATTCCGGCCTGAGCGATGCCCTGCTGCAAAAATACATCGCCGACAGCGCACGCTTCTGGGAGGGCAAGGTGGAAAACCTGCAAACCACCCAGATCGGCAGCGTCATCGGCACGCACGCCGGCCCCGGCGCCATCGTCGCCACGTTCTTCAAAAAACAGGAATAAACATTTTTGCGCAAGCAGAAAACTGCCCTCACGATCGTGGATGGGGCATGCCGTCCTTACGCCGCGGGTACGCCAGGCGACTGTAGGGTGGAGGCATGCCTCCACCGACCGCGAAGCGGAGGACTGGAAAGACGAACGATTTTGTACCGTTTCGGTCGTTCCTGCACGCGGCG
>CAMEMX010000003.1 GCA_945927915.1 uncultured Clostridia bacterium | reverse complement strand
TGCGTCCATGCGGGCAAGATCGACGACAGCACCTATCTGTGTGCCAAGAAGGGCATCGTCCCCTCCTGCCACCGCTGCCGCAAGTTCAAATACGATCCGCTCAAGCGCGTACCCGCGCGGATGAAACCTAAGGATTTTACACAGTGCGACGATTTTGACTTTACTCTGTAGCCTATATAGACCAAAACAGACGGTGCAGCCCGCTTGGGACTGCACCGTCTTTGCATATAAAGGGTGTAGTTGTTGCTGTGAAGGATCAGCCCTTCTTGCGGCTCTTGACCATGTCCATGGCGACCGCAACGATGATGAGGATACCGGTGATGACCTCCAGGATGTAGTCGCTGATCTCGATGCCGAGCGGACGGGACTTGCCGGCGTTCTCGATAACTGCCATGAGCAGCGTGCCGATAAACGTGCCGGTGATGGCGCCGCGGCCGCCAGCGAGGGAGGCGCCGCCGATAACGGCAGCAGCGATGGCGTTCATGTCGTAGCCGTCGCCGGTGTTCGGCATGGCGCGGAGGATACGGCCGGCGAACATGATGGCGGCAACGCCGTAGATCAGGCCGGCTGCGGAATAGACGAGATAGAAGGTCTTGCGAACCTTGATACCGGACAGGCGGGCGACTTCGATGCCGGAACCGATGACGAAGAGGTCGCGGCCGAAGACGGTGTAGCGCAGGACGAGGAATGCGATCACGGCAACGAGGATCCAGATGCAAGCCAGGATCGGCAGGAAGCCGAAGACGTTATAGTCGCCAATCGTCTCAAAGACCTTGATGAAGGTCTTGCCGTCGGCTTCGAAGAAGGAGACGGAGTTGCCGCCGCAAAGGAGCTTGAGGATGCCGCGGTAAATGGTCTGCGTGCCGAGGGTGGCGATCATCGCGGGAACCTTGAGGTCGAAGATGATGGTGCCGTTGATGAAGCCGCAGGCGATGCAGACGACAAAGTTGACGACGACGGCAAGCCAAACGGGCTGACCGCCGGCGATGAGAAGCGCCATGGTCATGCAGCCGAGGCCGGAGATCGCGCCGCCGGAAATGTCGATGCCGCCGGTGATGATGATGAGGGTCTGCGCCACGGCGAGAACGCCGACGATAGCGCCCTGCTTGGTCAGGTTCATCAGGTTGTACTTACTGCCAAAGGTGTCGGACGTGAACAGGACGAACAGGAACAGCGCAACAACGACCAGGCCGATGGTGAACTCAGAGCGCTTCATCATGCGGCTGAGCGGACTGGAGGTTTTCGTCTTAGTAGTAGTGGTCATTTCAATCTCTCCTCTTAATCTTCAATGGAGGCCATACGAAGGACCGCATCTTCAGTGAGGGTCTTCAGTGCTTCCTTGTCATACTCTGCTGTGATCTTGCCCTGTGCCATGACGATCAGTCGGTCGGAAAGACCCATGACCTCCGGCAGATAGGACGAGATCAGAATCACACCGCGGCCCTGCGCAGTCAGGCCCTCGATGAGCTTGAAGATCTCCTGCTTTGCACCGACGTCGATACCGACGGTGGGCTCATCAAAGATCAGGATCTCGGGGTCGCGGCAAAGCAGCTTCGCAATAACGACCTTCTGCTGGTTGCCGCCGGAGAGGTTTCCGACGAGCTGGGAGATCGAAGGCGTCTTGACGTTCACGTTCTTGGAGTATTCCTGCGCGCGCTTGGTCTCCTTGCGCAGATTGACGATGCCGCCGGTGCTGATCATGTCATACGAGTTCATGTTGATGTTCGTTTTGATGTCCAGCTTGAGCGCGCAGCCGTCCGCGCGGCGATCCTCCGTCAGGAAGCCGATACCGTTATGCAGCGCTTCCGTGGGATTCTTGATATTGACCTTTTTGCCGTGCAGATAAACATCGCCGCTCAGTCGCTTTTCAACGCCCGTCAGGGCACGCATGATCTCACTTCGACCGGCGCCGACCAGACCGAACAGGCCGAGGATCTCGCCCTTGTGGAGGCTGAGACGGATGTCCTTGAAGTGCTTGGAATCGGTGAAGTTTTCGATGCGGAGCAGCTCTTCGCCCGGTTCAAAATGCTCGATATTGTAGATGTCGGTCGCGGGGCGTCCGACCATCTTCTGGATCAGGGAGTCCTTGGTCACATCCTGAATAGGAAGCGTGTCGACATAGGTGCCGTCCTTCAGGATCGTAACGCTGTCGCAGATCTGCATGATCTCTTCCAGACGGTGCGAGATATAAATGATACTGACGCCGCGTGCCTTCAGCTCTGAGATAAAGCGGAACAGTATATCAACCTTTTCGTTTTCGAGAAGCGCTGTCGGCTCGTCGAAAATAACGATTCGGATATCTTCGTTTACAGAAATCTTGCTGATGGTGACCATCGCCTGCATCGCGATGGGCAGTTCACGAATTTTTTCGTGCGGGTCAACGCCCATTTCAAACTTGTCAATGATTTTCTGGCTGTCGCTCGCCATTTTCTTCCAGTCAACCATGCCGATCGCATTCTTCGGCTGGCGGCCGAGATAATAGTTCTCGGCAATACTCAGATCGGGAGCGATGTTAACGTGCTGATAGTTTGCAAAAACACCATGCGCCTGTGCCTCGACAGCGCTGGTATTGACGATCCATTCGCCGTCATAGTTCATGGAGATCGTGCCCTTTTCGGGCTTCTCGACGCCCATGATGCACTTGATCAAAGTAGATTTACCCGCGCCGTTTTCGCCAACCAATGCACGGACCTCACCTTTGTTTAAGGTGAAGCTCACGTCATTCAGTGCGGTAACGCCGGGATAGAACTTACTGACGTGTTCAATTTTTAAGATGGTATCCTGCATTGCTACACCCTCATTTTCTTCTTTTGGGAGGGCCGTTGCGACCGGAACCGGCCGCAACGGCCTCGTGAATTATACTGTGATACTCAGAAAGTCAATTACTTGACGTACGGGGACATCATGAACTGGATCTCTTCGCTGTCGATGTTTTCCGCAGTAACGATGACCGGGGGAACATTGACCTGCTGTGCGGATTCGGGGTTCTTGCCCTCGGTGAGCGTCAGGATGGCGTTCTCCATGGTCATGTAGCCCTGGGTGAAAGCGTCCTGAACAATGATGGCGGACAGATAGCCGTCGCGCAGAGCGGCGATCTCGATGTCGTCGGAGTCGACACCGACGGAGACGACGCCGTCCTTCATGTTGGCGTTACGCAGCGCAGCGCAGACACCGTCGCAGGTGACGTTGTTGCCGGCGTAGATGCCGATGAGGTCCTTGCCATAGGTGGAGATGGTGCCTTCGGCGTCAGCCTGCGCATCAGCGGAGTCGTTGCCGTTGTACTGGATGGTGGTCAGGGTGAGGCCGGGAGCCTTCTCAGCGATGTAGTCAGCGAAGCCCTGCATTCTGAAGTCCAGAGCAGCGTTTTCCATGTTCATCTGCATGCCGATAACGCCGGATTCGGTGGAGAGGCCTTCGGTTTCCATGGCAGCCAGGAAAGCTTCGCCGGCCATCTCGCCGATGGTGGTGTTGGAGCAGTAGTAGAACTCGTTGTAGTACTCAGCGTAAGCGCCGTCGTCACCGTTGCCGAGGCCGCAGTTGACGAAGTTCAGGACGATGCCCTGATCGTGGGCTTCCTTTGCCTTGGGAACGGTCGGGTCGATGTTCAGGGTAGCGGTCAGGATCGCGTCGGGCTTCGCAGCGATGGCGTTCTCGAAAGCCTTGACATAGCCTTCTGCGTCAGACTCTTCGGCAGGGCCCATGACGGAGTAGTCGATCTTGATGCCGAGCTTTGCTTCGTAGTCCTTGGTGGCCTGCTTGATGCCGGTCTCAACCTGGGACCAGAAATCGGAAGCGGTGGACGGGGTGAGGTAGATGATCTTGTAAGTCTTGCCGCCTTCGGTGCCGTTGTCGGCGGGCGTTTCTTCCTTGGCACAGCCTGCGAACACAGCAGCAACCATGACAAGGGCCAGGATCAGTGCGAGAACCTTTTTCATTGTTTTTCCTCCTAAAGTCTATATTGATTTGCGATGTGCAAAGACATCCGAACGGAATTGGAGCAGCGCTCCGGGATCACATAACGCCCTTTTGCAGGATGATGCAGCCGTAAGGCAGGCGTTCGCTGGTGCAGACCGTCACATAAGCGCGGGCTGCCTTTTCATAGAACTTGGTACGCTCGATCTGACCGACGCACTTTGCGTCATAGCCGTGCTTGACGACGGCGGCGATCGTATCGTCCCAGACCTTGTTCTCCGTCAGAACAACGCCGGAGTCCGCATCGGGCACCATGTACTCAATGGGATGCTCGCAGTAGTCGACATCCAGCGGAACGAGCTGCAGGATCGCGTCGACCATCTCGGCGGCGGTGTTGCCCTTTGCCTGGATGCTGATGGCGTTCGGGCTCTTGGTAACGGGCGGATAGAAATGGTCGGCAATGACGATCAGGTCGCCGTGGCCGGTATCGGCAAGGGCCTTGAGCAGATCGGAGCCGATGATGTCGGGAATTCCTCTAAGCATTTTGCTTCCTCCTTCAAAAAAATGATACTCATTTCAAAGACCATTCATCATTCCATCGGAATGATGAACGATGGGTACCCATCATGAAATCATTTGTGCCGGCGCAGCGCCGGACGCGGGGTCATTGTTTATGCGTGCTCTGCAAGAAAAGCGTCGATCTCGGCTCTGGTCGGCATGGCCGGGGTGGTGCCGAGCTTCTGGACGGAGAGCGCAGCCAGAGCATTGGCAAAGCGCGCAGCCTCCAACAGGTCCTTGCCCTCGGAAAGCGCCGTCAGCAGGCCGCCGTTGAACGCGTCACCTGCGCCGGTGGTGTCGATCGCCTTGACGCGGAAGGCGGGAATGATCTCCGCTCTGCCGTTGGAGTTGACGTAAACGCCGCGGCTGCCGAGCGTAATGAGAACGTTCTGCACGCCCTTGTCAAAGAAGACCTGCGCAGCCTTGTTGGCGCTTTCCAGATCGTTGACGGGAATGCCGGTCAGCTCCTCTGCCTCGACCTCGTTCGGGGTGACAAGGTAGGCGCCCTTGAGGAAGTCGTCGGTAATGGGCTGATAGGGCGCGGTATTGATGATGACGCGCACACCGTTTTCCTTGGCGATGCGGGCAACCTTCTCGTTGGCGTCCTGGTTGACCTCAAGCTGGAGCAGAAGGTACTCGGAATCCTTGATCTGTGCTTCAACGCTTGCGATGTCCTCGTCCGTGATGGTGCTGCACGCGCCGGGGACGATGACGATCTCGTTCTGACTCGTATTCTCATCGACAAGGATGAGGGCGATGCCGGTGGCGACTTCGTCGTTATAGAACAGATAATCCTTGGAAAGACCGACCTCGTCCATCGCGTTGAGCGCGACCTCTGCCATCGAATCTCTGCCGAGCTTCGTGACCATTACAACGTTGCCGCCTGCCTTGTGTGCGGCGATGCCCTGGTTAAAACCCTTGCCGCCTGCCCCCTGCTTAAAGAAGCTGCCCTTGACGGTCTCTCCGGGAACGGGCAGATGGGGCGTTCTGCCCATCAGGTCAACAACAAAACTGCCGAATACGGTTACCTTCTGTTTCAATTCATGTTCCTCCATTCAAAATCTGTAAATATCTTTATTGTATTGTTAAAACTAAAATGTAAGGGCTTTCATTTTTGCGATTAGGAAAGAGCAACCAGTGCAAGAACACATATACGGTTACCACTTGTTGCCCTTATATCTTTATCTTTCTGCCAAAACACCGGGAACACGTTCCGAGCCGCGCATGATCAGCTCCGTCGGCAGGCAGGTCCTTGTCCCCTGCTCCGGACGGTCTTCCGAATCAAAGCGGCGCATTAATAGGCGCATCGCCTGCTCCCCCATCGCCGGGACATCACGGCTGACGACAGAGACGTTATAGTTGAGCCAACGCAGCTCGTCAATATCGTCAAAGCCAAACAGCGCAATGTCCTCACCGATGCGAAGGCCAAGCTCGCCGAATGCCTTAAGGCAGCCATAGGTTGTCATGTTGTTGGATGCAAAGATCGCGGTAGGCGGATCCGGCAGCCTGCACAGCTCAAGCGTGTGCGCATAGGCACAGTCGACCATGAAGTCGCCCTTGCGGATATAATCCTCGCGCAGGGAGATGCCGTGATCCTTCAGCGCTCTGCAATAGCCGCGCAGGCGCTCATAACCGGGGCGCGACGCCTCCGGGCCGGTGATGATCGCGATCTTCCGGTGGCCGATGCGGATCAGCTCGCTGACGGCGAGGAAGACGCCCTCTTCGTCCGCGGTCACGACGCGGTCAAAGGCGTTGCTGTCGACCTCACGGTCGAGCAGAACCACAGGAATGCCGAGCGCCTCAAAATTGTGGAGCTTTTGCAGCGTATCGCTGTCCTGCGCCGAAACAGGCGTAATGATGATGCCGCACAAACGGTGCTCACGCATGGAATCGAGGACTTTATGCTCACGCTCCGAGCTTTCGTTTGTTCCGAAGAGGAAGATATTCAGCCCCATTTCATCGGCAGCGCGGGTTATGCCTTGCAGGAGCTGCGAAAAAAACGGGTTGTTGATGTCCGGGATCACAACGCCGATCGAGGTCGACGTAGAGGTGCTGAGGCAACGTGCCGCGTTATTTGGCACATAGTTCAGCTTTTTGACTGCATCAAGAACGCGCTTGGTGTTCTTCTCGCTGACAGTCGTGGAATGATTCATCACGCGGGAAACGGTTGCGATCGACACGCCGGCTTCCTTTGCGATCTCATAGATATTCGCTTCTTGTCTGCTCATCGCACCATCAGCTCGCTTTGTCTGTAAACGCTTACTTCATCTTACAATCACAACATACGCCTCTTTTTTGCCATTGTCAATAGGGTCGATCAAAGTTTGGAAAAACCTACAATTTCGCATGGTCGAACTTGGGCAATATTCACAATAGATTTTGACCTATCGCTGCCTCGAAGCATCTTTTCCGGGCGTTCGTAAGGGCTTACATTCTCATTTCGATATATAAATACCAATATTTTCACAAATGAGCGGAAGTTTTGCGCAGTTCCTCCCGGCGCTGTGTCTGCATCCTTACAGTTCTTTTTCGTGTCGGAAATGCGCCGCAAAAAACCAGCAGGCTCCCCTCTCCGCCCCGGCGCGGGCAAAAAAGCCCCGCTCCCTGCTCGTGCAGGCAGCGGGGCTCCCCCGGAGGTAAATAACAAAAGAAATATCACGGAAGCAGAAGATGTGCGCCCGCGATGATGGGCCAGTCGGTAGCCAGCGTAAATGCCTCGACACGTTGGCAGCCCGGTGTGCCGCAGGCTGCGCAGAAGAACTTCGTCTCTGCGTCGATCATGTCCAGATAGCTGACGCCAAACGCGTCGGCGGACCACGCGCCGACCTGTGAAGCATGGCATTTCATCATCTTGATCTTGGTGTCATAGGTGTCCGTGATGTCAACAAAATACTGCGGGTTGGTCTTGGTTGCCATGCCGCCGAGCGCCGTGCAGGTAAACAGAGGCGGCAGATGATCGATCACGGGATGCTCCGTCTCCATGAGCTTGACGGTCGCCAGTACACGCGCCTCAAAAGCAAGATAACCGGTGATGTCATGATCCTGGTTGTAATCGACAAACTTGGGCGGCGCAAGAATGACGTCCGGACGGGCAATACGGACCGCCTCAATGAACGCCATGCGCGTCTCGCGGTTATCAAAGAGCATCTCGTCCTCAAATCCCAGCCAGATCAGATGCGCGCCGATGACGTCACAGGACGCCTGCGCCTCTCTGTGACGCATTTCAGCGATCTCCTGACGGCTCATGCCGTAAGAGCCGATCTGTCCGTCGGTTGCGACGCACATATAGACCTCGTCGCCACGCGCGGCATACTTTGCCAGTGTACCGGCCATCCGGAATTCAATATCATCGGGATGGGCGCCAAAAGCTAAAACTCTCATACAAACCTCCTGTAGAATTATCGTTTCCACCGCGCAGGGCGTTTCTCCCCTGCGCGGCGGAACGGTCTCATCACTTGTTCATGTAATCGACAACGACGTCGATCTGCTCGCCGAAGGTCAGGTCTTCGCCGAACTTATTCTCGAAGAAGGCGCCGCCGATGGTAAACGCCCATGCGCCGGTCGCCTTGACCTCATCAAGGCGCTGGAACGATGCCACGCTGCCGGCAAGGCAGACATCGCCGCGAACCTTCTGAACAAATTCCGCGTTGAGCTTCACCGCGTCGCCGGTATAACGATAGCCGAGCAGGTCGAAGCCCTTGATCCCCTTAGTGTCGACAAGATTATTGGCCTCGTCGATCATACCCTCGATCGTACCGTTCAGAACGGAGGGACGACCGGACAGCTCGCCGACGAAGGGCATATACTTGATCCCGGCATCGTCCGCGACCTTCTTGACGGAGTCGAAATACAGCGTGCCCATCAGCACGTCAAAGCCGCAGCGCGCCGCGATCTTTGCACCCTCGACGCACCCTTCCTCGGTATAGTCAACGACCTCGAGGAAGGTGGTCTTGCCGGCGGCCTTCATACGCTTGACCAGATCGATCATCTGATCCTCGGGAATGCCGACTTCCTTAAATCCCCAGTATTTCGCCTTGGAGTTCTTCGCGCCCTCAAACACCTCAATGGCGTTGGTGACGGTGCGGTCGTGGTGGGTCAGCATGACGATCAGTTCAGGAATGTTCTTCATCTCAGTATACCTCATTCAAAATTTTTTGCTTCCCGCGGACTTGCGTCCGCGGGTCGCCATACATTGGGGAAAGTTCAGTCAACAATACCTGCCATGTAGTCGGCGAGGGTCTTGCCGTTATAGTAGAACTCGAACATCTCTTCGACGTTCTCCTTGGTCACGAGCGTGTTGGCATAGAACATGACGTTCGGGATCTCGGCGCCGTTGAGCTTGTTGACGAGCTGGCTCAGGCACCACTTGATCGGCGCGGTGGAGGAATAACAGCAGGAGCCGAGGAGCTTGCCTTCGTAGATGCCTTCGAGAATGACCTTGTCGTTGTCGATGGAGGTGATGGGCACATCGGAGCCGGCAGCCTGTGCGGCGTTCATCATGCCGATGGTCGCGGAGGAGTAAAGGCCAAACGCGCCGATCAGCTCGTCGCCGTAGTTCATCAGAGCGCCCTCAAAGGCGGTGTAGTGGTCTTCGGGAGAGGTGCCGGTCAGCTCGACGATCTCGATGTCGGGATAGGCGGCAAACGCGTCCTTGAAGCCCTTGGCGCGGGTCGCGGCGTTCGGATGCGTGAACGGCAGGGTCTGGTAGACAACGACGCCCTTCATGTCGCTGCCGTTTGCAAGCAGGTGGTCGATCAGGAGCTGCGCAGCCATTTCGCCCTGTTCGCAGCACTCGGACATACAAACGGCGTCGAACGAGCCTGCCAGCGCCGGGTTAAAAACGATGACGGGGATACCGGCCTCTTCCAGCGCATCCAGAGCGCCCTGCACGCCGTAGAAGTCGCACGGGCAGATGATGACGCCGTCAACGCCTTCAAGGATCCACTGCTCAACGGCCTGGTTCTGGAGGTTCTGGTCGTAGTTGGCGTCGTTGGTCAGCAGCTTGACGCCGCATTCCTTTGCGCTTTCCTTGATGGTCTCCATGATCATGGAGCCGACTTCGTCAACGGAATAGTACAGGGAGAAGCCGATGGTGTATTCCTTGTCAGCCTTGGGCATCTCGGTGGTAAAAACATCGGGGACGTTTACGATCCACAGGTCGCCGCGGATGGTGGCGTCACTCTCGACGCCCTTGGAGACATAATAATCGTTGATGTCCCAGTTCTGGTCGGAATAGTCTACAAAGTCTGCCAGGTTGGGATTCTCTGCGGTGACAGGCGCGGGAGGATCCGTGGGATCATCGGGGGTGTTCTGGTTTGTTGTTTCGCTGGGCTTCGGGTCTTCGCTGGGCTTGGTGGGCTCGGTGGTGTCGGCGCAGGCGGCAAGGGAGAGCATCAAAATGGCCGCCAGGAGCAGGGCGATGATTTTCTTCATTGTGTTTTCCTCCTGTTAATTTAATATGTTAACTGCTATGGACTACGAATTAGAATGACATCGCTTTCAGGCCGAAGTATCTCAGCCGTTACCCGCCATATAATCGGCAAGGGTCTTACCCTCTCCGTAATAGACGGGGAACATTTCTTCCACATTGCTCTTGTCGATATATGTATTGGTCTGATAGATGATCGCAGGAACCTCATTTCCCTCCAGAATATTGATCGCCAGCATCAGGGCGAGGCGGGAGCCTTCCACGGCGGAATAGCAGCTCGATCCGAGCACCTCACCGTTATAAATGCCCTCAAGAATGACACGGTCATTATCAACGGAGGTAATAGGGTAATTCTTCCCGGACGCCTTGACGACGTTCATGATGCCATAGGTCGCAGAGGAGTACAGACCCCACAGACCAAGGATAGAATCGTCACCGGCAACGATGCCCTCAAAGGCGGTGTAGTGATCCTCCGGCGATTCGCCGGTCAGCGCCTTGATCTCGATGCCGGGATAGTCCTCGAAGGCCTGGAAGAATCCCTTCTCACGGGTGACTGCGTTGGGGTGGATGAACGGAAGCGTACCGTAATAGATGGTGCCCTTCATGTCGCTGCCGTTGGCAAGCAGGTATTCGCGCAGCGCGTCGCCGGCCTGACGGCCCTGCTCGACCGCGTCATAGACGACGCAGGCATCAACTTCACCGGCGCAGGGCGGCGCATCGAGGGTAATGACGGGAATACCGGCCTCATGCAGCGCCTCGATGCCGTCCTTGCACGCATAGAAGTCGCAGGGCGTCATAATAACGGCGTCCACACCCTGCAGGATCCACTGCTCGATCGCCTGGTTTTGCAGGTTCTGGTCATAGTCGGCGTCCTGCGTGATGAGGTTGACGCCGATCTCCTCCGCCGCCTGTTTCATCCCCTCCATGTACATCGCGCCGACCTCATCGACGGTGTAGTAGTCGGAGAAGGCGATGGTATAGGTCTTTGAGGGCGTGGGAAGCGGGACATTGCCGCCGCCGAGCCACTTGACGGAGCCGCCGGTGGCACGGATGCCCATGTCACACTCAACGCCCAGTTCGTTGTAGTAATCGTTCAGGTCGACCTTGGTACCCACGGGTTCAATCTGTTCAAACAGCTTGGGATCGGAGAAGTCTGTCAATGCTGCGGTCATTTCTTTGTCTTGCCCGCCGGTATCCTTTCCGCAAGCGGAAAACAGGGAAACTGACATGATAAGCGCCAGAGCGAACGCAAGGGTCTTTTTCATGATAAACTCTCCTTATTCAGTTAATAGTCAGATTATGCAGCGAAGACCAGCAGAGATCATGCTTTTACGACCGTCTTTCTGGACTTGAGCATATTGTCCATCAGGATAGCCGCGATGATGACGAAGCCCTTGACCAGGAGCTGTACCGGGGTCTGCGCGCCCATGAGCGCGAGGCCGGAGTTCAGGATGCCCATGATGAGAGCGCCGCCGATCGTGCCCCAGATCGTGCCGAGGCCGCCGGAGATCGCCGTGCCGCCGAGGACGGCAGCCGCGATGGCGTCCATCGCCAGATCCGCGCCGAGGTCAGGCATACCTGCGTTCATCAGGCCGCACTCGATCAGACCCGCCGCACCTGCTGCAAGACCCATCATACAGAACGCGACGATCTGGATCAGGTTGACGTTGATGCCCGCGACCTTGGAAGCCTCCGTGTTGCCGCCGATGCAGCGGCAGTAGAAGCCGAGCTTGGTCTTGTAGAACAGGAACGCGGCGATGACGAGGAAGATCAGCATGATGATGACAGGCGTCGGGATGCCGAACACGGTGCCGTTGCCGAAGAGGTTCGTCAGCCATTTCAGCTTGATGGAGATGGTCTTGCCGTCGGAGATGGTCTGCGCAAGGCCGCGGTAGATGTTCATCGTGGCGAGGGTCGTCAGGAATGCGGGGATCTTGCCCTTGACGACGATGATGCCGTTGATAAAGCCGCAGAGGATGGACAGGAGGATGACCGCCGGGAGCATGATCGCGGCGGAGACGCCCTTGTTCAGGCCGTAAGCAAGAACGATGCCGACCAGCGCGACCGTTGAGCCGGCGGACATATCGAACACACCGAGCGTCAGCAGGAAGGTCATACCGAAGGCGGCGATCATCGTGAAGGACTGCCGTTTAAGCATATTCAGCAGGTTGATCGGGTTAATGAAAACGGGCTTCAGGTAGGTAAAAATCGCGATCAGGAAAATGAGGATCAGGATCGTGCGGAAGTCGATCAGGATCTGTCCTATGCTTCTACGTTTCTTCATATTAAGTCTCCTTCGTATGCTTTTTTGGACGACGCCAGCTCCATAATACCCTCCTGCGTCGCATCCTCGTGGGCAACGACGCCGGTCATCTGACCTTCGCACATCACGACGATCTTATCCGTCACGCTGATCAGCTCCGGCAGCTCCGAGGAGACCATAACGATCGCAGCTCCCTTCTTGACGAACTCCGCCATAATGCTGTAGATCTCTGCCTTCGCGCCGATGTCGATGCCACGGGTCGGCTCGTCAAAGAGGATGATCTGCGGATCTGTCTCCATCCACTTTGCAATGACGACCTTCTGCATATTGCCGCCGGAAAGGGTGGAAACGGGCTGCTTGATGTTTGCCAGACGGATGTTCAGCGACTTGCGGTATTTTTCCGCCAGCGCGCGGAACATCTTGTAGTGCAGGATCCCGTGCGACGCGCAGAGCTCGTCGGCGTTGACGATGTTGACGTTGTCCTCGACAGGCAGGCACAGGACAAGTCCGTTTTTCTTGCGGTCTTCGGTGACGAAGGCGATCTCCTGTGCAATGGCGTCTCGTTCGTGCTTCGGATGGAATTCCCTGCCGTAGACGAAGATCTTGCCGCTTTTGATCGGTCGCACGCCGAAGATACATTCCAGCACCTCCGTGCGCTTTGCGCCGACCAGACCGCCGATGCCGCAGATCTCGCCGCGCCGGACGGAGAAGGAGACGTGCTCGAACACGTCGGAGCAAAGGTCCTGCACTTCCAGAATGGTCTCGCCGAATTCAACGTGTGCCTTGGGGTAGGCGTTTTCGAGGCTGCGGCCGACCATCATGCCGATCAGATCCTGCGGTGTTGTCGCGGCGGCGTCGACCGTTCCGATGTGGCTGCCGTCGCGCAGGACGCAGATCCGGTCTGCGATCCGGAAGATCTCGTGCATACGGTGAGATATGTAGATGATCGTCATGCCCTGATCGCGCAGCTCCCGGACGATGCCGAGCAAACACTCGGCGTCTTTCTCGGAGATCGAGGAGGTCGGCTCGTCCATAATAATGATACTGGCGTCGGCTGAGATGGCCTTGGCGATCTCAACGATCTGCCGCTTTGCGATCGACAGGTCGCGGACATAGGCGTTCGGATCGATGTCCTGATGCAGACGTTCGAGCGCCTTTTGTGCGATCTCGACATATTTCCGTTTATTCAGGAGGAAGCCGGGCATTTTGTCCTGCTTGTCGATCACGATGTTCTCCGCCACCGTCATATCCGGGCAGAGCGTAAGCTCCTGATAGATGGTGTGGATATGTGCGTTCATGGATTCTTTCGGATTGCGGAATACAGTTTTCCTGCCCTCGACAAGGATCTCCCCGCCGGGATCGGGCTGGTGATAGCCGCTGATGACTTTGATCAGCGTGGATTTGCCCGCGCCGTTTTCGCCCATCAGGGCGAAAACTTCGCCTCTTTTGAGCTGGATGTTGATGTCTCTGAGAACATTGACGCCGGAAAAGGTTTTGCCGATGCCTTTGAGTTCAAGCACAAAATCTTCCAAGCAGCGCAACCTCCTTTTTTCAATTTTTCGCAATTCGGGGAAAGGACGTACGTCCCTCAGAACGTGCCGAGCGCCTCGGCGTCGGCGCGCATCCGCTGAAGATCCGCCGGGTCGATGACCAGATTGCCGGCGCCGACGTTTTCCGCCAGATGCTGCGGCTTGCGCGCGCCGCAAAGGGCAGCGGTGATGCCGCGCTGGGCGATCGTCCACGCAATGACGAGCTGCGAAAGCGTACAGTCGTATTTTTCGGTCAGATCCTTCCAGCCGCCCAGCATCCGGATCACGCGGATGCGGTTTTCCGGCTGATAGGCCGTCAGGTAGTCCTTGCGGTACGTTCCCTCCTTGAGCTGATAGTCCATGGTGATCTTCCCGGTCAGCAGTCCCTGCTCCAGCGGGGAATAGGCGAAGACGCTGATGTCGTTTGCCACGCAGAAGTCCAGCATCTCCCCTTCGATCGCACGGTTGATCATGCTGTAGGGCGGCTGGATCACGTCAAGCTGTCCTGCCGCGGCGTATTCGCGGATCTGGGAAAGGTTCACGTTTGACGCGCCGATGGCGCGGATCAGCCCCTCGCGTTTGAGATCCATCAGCCCCTGCATCGTCCGCTCGATGGGCGTCGGATAAGACGGCAGCGACGGCCAGTGCGTGAAATAGATGTCAATATGGTCGGTGCCGAGCCGCTTCAGGCTCATCTCGACCTCCTGCCGCATGGAATACGGCTCCAGGTTGCGGTAATACTTTTTTCCGTCGAGGGTGTGCATATAGCCGCCCTCGTCCCCCCACCAGATGAGGCCGCATTTGGTGGACAGAACGACCTTGTCGCGGGGAATATCCCGGATGGCCTCACCGATCAGCCGTTCAGACTTCCCCTCCCCGTATCCGGGCGCGGTGTCGATGAGTGTAACGCCGTTTTCGATCGCCAAGCGGATGGTCTCAACGGCCTTGACATCGTCGTCCGTGCCGTCCCAGAAGCCACCGCCGCCGATGGCCCACGTTCCCAATGCGATCGCTGAGGCGCGGATCCCACTTTTGCCGATCTCACGATATTGCATTCCGTTTCCCTCCCCCTGTTGATACACCGCAGCCTCAGCAGTTACGCCCGGTATCGAGCGCATTGACCGCGTAGGCGAGCTGCCTGTATTTACCGAACTGTGTGCGGAAACGTTCATGCGCCTGCATATCGGGGACAAAGACCGTTTCCTTTTCCTTGACCCTTTGGTATGCTTCGGCGGGATTGGAGAGCACGCCCATGCCGGTCGCAGCGTAAGCAGCGGCGCCAAGCGCAGAGGATTCCGTGACAGCGCCCTTGACGACCGTCAGGCCGGTGATGTTGGCCTTGAGCTGGAGCTGGCGGTCGATCGTCGCGCCGCCGCCGACGGCGCGGATCGTCTTCAGGCGGATCCCGGCGCGCTCATAAGCCTCCAGATGCAGCCGCAATTCATAGGCAAGCCCCTCAACAATGGCGCGTGCGATGTCCTCACGCCGGGTATCGAGCGTCAGGCCGTAGATCGCGCCCAGACCGTCTGCGCAGAAGAAGGGGTTTCCGCTTCCGGAGAAGTGCGGCAGGAGCAGCACGCTGCCGGGGCGTTCGGGGTCCATCTCCCTTTGCATATACTCGTAGAAGTTTTTGCCGTTTTCCTTGCACCGCGCGTATTCTTCGGGGTTGATGAGGTCGCGATACCAGCGGACGATGCAGCCTGCCGTCAGGTTGACGGAGAAGGTCACATAGCCACTCGTCGCCGGATAGCACGGGAAGAGGTTTTCCAGCATCTCCTGGCAGGTGTTCGCCTCCGGCATTGCCGCGACCAGTCCCTCGATGGTGCCCGCGATGTCCACCGCCTCAGACGGGTTTTCCTCGTCCAGACCCGCACCGACGGCGGCGCAGACCATGTCGTGCCCTCCCGTGACGACCGTCACGCTCTCGCGGAAGCCCAGCTCCTTAGCTTTCTCCGGCGAGAGCGTCCCGATGGGCGTCCCGGACGGCTTGACGGCAGGCAGCAGAGCTTCGCTCATCGGGATCGCAGCCAGGATGTCCTTTGCCCACGTTTTGGCGCGGAGATCAAAGAGCATGGTGCGCGCGGCTGCGGACCAGCTCGCCGTCGCCGGAAGTCCCATCTTGCGGACGATGAAGTCCTCGTAGGTTGACCAACCGCGTGTTTTCTTCCAGATCTCCGGCTCATGCTTTCGTATCCAGAGCATCTTGGCAAGGCTTCCGATGTAAAGCGGAGGCATACCGCAGCGGTCGAAAAAGCGACGGCGTCCGAAAGTCTCGGTAAACGCCGCGATCTCCTCGCCGCCGCGCGCATCGAAGTCGACGATGGAGCGGCGCACGCTGTTGCCGTTTTCGTCCACGGGGATGATGACGTCGCCGATGGCAGACACCGCAAGGGCACGCACGCTCTGCGCCGCCTTTTCGTTGGCCTCCCGGATCACATTGCCGATCTCCTCCCAGACGCGCTCCGCGTCCAGCTCCAGAAGACCCTCTCCGGGGAAGGTCATCGGATACTCCCGGTACGCCTGACAGGCAATGTTCCAGTTTTCGTCGAACACCACAGCCTTGCAGCCCGAGGTTCCCATGTCAACGCCCATGATCCACATATGCGCCGCTCCCTCCTTAAGAATATTATCCTTACAGCTCGTTCCAGAACTTCCCGGTATCACGGAAATTCGGATTGAGCGCCACAAGGGACGGGTACTCCGGGCCGAGCTCCCTGTTTTCCGGCACCGCCTGTGAAAGCGCAGGCAGCGTCTCGTTTCTGCCGGCGCTCATGAACATCTCCATGCAGTGTGCTTCGGAGCGGGTAAAGCCCTTCATCGCCGCCTTGACCAGCTCGCAGGTGTCGTAGTTGCCGGTATAAGTGGGATGCTCCCTGAGCCAGTTTTCGATCTCCTCGCGGCCGAGGGCGCACATTTCGGTGTAGATGCAGATCTTCGTGATCCCCTCTTCGATGCTCTTTCGGAAATGCTCCTCGGAGATGCCGCTGCCGCCGTGCAGGGTCAGGTAGCACGGATACGCTGCGATCGCCTCACGGATGGCAGCCAGACGCTCGAAGTCCAGATGCGGCGTGCCCTTATAGAAGCCATGGGAGTTGCCGATGGAAACGGCCAGGATGTCCACGCCCGTCCGCTCGACGAATTCTCTCGCCTTGTCCGGATCGGTCATTGTCTCGGAGATATCTACAAAGCTCGATCCGAGCGAGCCAAGCTCGCCCTCGACAGCAGCGCCGTACTTATGGCCGATCTCAACGGCCTTGCGGGTGTTGGCGATATTCTCCTCAAACGGGAGCTTTGAGCCGTCGTACATGACGGAGGTGAAGCCTGCCTTTGCCGCGCGTTCGACCTGCGCAAGGTCAAGCCCGTGGCTCAGGTGGATGGACACGGGGACCTTCGCGGCCTCGGCTGCTCTCCTGGTCACGGCGACGAAATCCTCAAAATTGACGTAAGGCTCGATCACGCCCGGCTCGACGACAATGAGCGCAGAGCCAAGGTCTTCTGCCTTTCGGATCAGCGCTGCGGGCTGATCCAAGCCGTTAATATTGAATGCGCCGACGGCATATCTGCCACGACGGCAGGCAGCCAGCATATCGGTAGTTTTTACCAGTGGCATCGTGCTTCCTCCTTCATTCCTTATATGCTGCTGCGTCGACGATGGTTCTTGGCTTGCCGCCGGCAAGGAAGAGCATCAGGTCGTTGACCAGCATGACGGACTGCAAATAGATGACGTCGCGTCCGGCGCCGGCGATGTGCGGCGTCAGAATGACGTTTGGATAGTTAAAATACTCGTCGTCGCGCTTGACCGGCTCGCTGTGGAAGACGTCCAGCGCCAGGCCGCCGAGCTTACCGCTGCGCAGCGTTGCGCGGAGGGCTTCCTCGTCCATGAGGCCGGCACGGGCGGTGTTGACGATAAACACGCCGTCCTTCATCAGCTTGAACTGCTCATAGGAGATCATGTTCCTGTTCGCGTCCGACACCTTTGCGTGGAAGCTGATGATGTCCGAGGCACGCAGCAGCTCATTCAGCTCGACCTTCTTTGCGCCGTGGGCGGCGATCGCCTCCGCGCTCTGATATGGATCGTAGACCAGCACGTCCAGATCAAAGCCCTTTGCGCGCTGCGCGACCTGCTTGCCGACCGTGCCGAAGCCGATCAGGCCGAGGATCTTGCCCTCCAGCTCGATGCCCTTGCGCGACTGCCACGGACCTTCGGCGTTCATGTCCCAGATAACGTCCTTGTCGCTGCCGAACTCGCCGGCCGGCGCGGTGAAGACGCCCTCGTGCAGCTCAGCATTGGCGCGCGCGATCTTGCGCGTGAGGCTGAGGATCAGGCCCATGGTGAAGTCCGCGACGGGCAGGGCCTCGCGGCCGAAGGTGCAGAACACGGGAATGCCAAGCTCCGTTGCGGCATCGACGTCGACGTTGGCGCGTGCGCCGCCGCGGATGGAGAAGATCGCTTTCAGGTGGGTATTTTCCAGAACCTTGCGAGTGACGGGCTCATAGCCGAGGAACAAGATCTCAGCGTCGCCGATCTCGGCGATCAGCTCGTCTTCGTCCAGGATGTGGCTCGTATAGCCCCAGCCGCCGGTGCGCACGGTATGTCCGGCTGCTTTGAGCATTTCGATGCCGTCCTGGGAAAAATCGGCACAGATGTAAATTTTCAAAGTACGTTCCTCCTCTTACAGTTGCTCCGGATAGAGAATGATCTTGATGGACTCCTTGCGGCGCACCATGTCGAACGCCTCACGGAATTCGGAGACGTGCATCCTGTGCGAGATCATGCACTTGAGGTCGAATTTTCCGGCCTCGACCAGATTCATCACGTTTCTCCAGGAGACCCAGTCATAGCCGAAGTGACCCTTGAGCGCGATGGCACCGTCGATGAAGGGGTCGAGCGTGCTGTTATACGGGTGATGGTCGTAGCCGATCTTGACGATGATGCCCGCCGTACGCACGATGCCGAGGCAGGACTTCATCACAACGTTCACGCCGGCGGCATCGACCACGCAGCTCACGCCCTCGCCGTTAGTGATGGCGCGAACCGCCGCGACGGCGTCTTCCAGGTCGGACTTGACGATATGTGTCGCGCCGCAGTGCTTCGCCATTGCAAAGCGGTCGTCGCCGTCGGAGGAAAGCGCAATGGCGATGATCTTCGCAGCACCTGCAGCCCGGGCTGCCTGAATGGAGAACAGGCCGAGAGCGCCGACGCCAAAGACGGCAACAAAGTCGCCGGGCATGACCTTTGCCTCCTGCACGACAGCCATATAACCGTTGCAGGCCGGGTCGAGGATCGCCGCTTCTTCAAAGCTCATGCAGTCGGGAATGCGCATCAGACTGGTCGGGACGCGGGCAAGGGTCTTGCCAAGGATCTTCACATAATTGGTGAAGCCGCCGTCCATGCCGTAGCCAATGCCCTTGCGCTCCGGGCAGGAGAGGAAATCCGAGGTGTTGCAGGCGTAGCACTCGCCGCAAACCTCGCCGGTGTTGTCGGAGACGACGCGGTCGCCCACCTTCCAGCGGGTCACGTTCTTGCCGACCTTTGCCACAACACCGGAAAATTCATGCCCGAGAATGACGGGTGGGTTCAGAAGATCCGCGTGCTGGCCGTTGTCGAACGCGATGTCCGAGCCGCATACGCCCGCGGCCTTGACCTCGATCAGCAGGTCGTCATCTCCGATCTCGGGGATCGGCACATCCCGCAGTTCGGTCTCACCCGCACCGTAGCCGTACTTCACTACTGCTTTCATAGTTTTTCCTCCTTCTAATTCGGTTTGTTTCGGGTCAAAGCTCCGCGGTCGCGCAGATGAGCG
>CAMEMX010000002.1 GCA_945927915.1 uncultured Clostridia bacterium | reverse complement strand
TTGCAGAGGGCTTTCGCTCCCTCGGCGCGCACGACGCGCAGGAATTTCTGCGCCTGTACGAGCGCCTCTTTGCGATCTTTGACGAGCTGAACGAACATATGGAGAAGAAAGGAGAATAGCCATGCCGAGATCCTATTCGGAAATCACGCCGTATATCCGCGCCCTTGCCGCGACCTCCAGCGCGCGCAACCATATCACGCCGGAGATGTACGGGGAGCACAAGGTCTTTCGCGGCCTGCGCGACGTCAACGGCAACGGCGTCGTCACCGGCCTGACGGAGATCTCGACCATCCACGCCAAGGAAAAGCTGCCCGACGGCACGCTGCGTCCCTGCGCGGGCAAGCTCTATTATCGTGGCATCGACGTTGAGGAGCTCTGCGCCGGCTTTTTGCGCGACGACCGCCCCGGATTTGAGGAGATCGCGTATCTGCTGCTCTTTTCCGCCCTTCCGAACGCGCAGGAGCTTGCGGAATTCCGCGCGGCGCTGGGAGAATACCGCAGCCTGCCGCCGTCGTTTGCGCGCGACATGATCCTCAAGGCGCCGAGCAAGGACGTGATGAACATCCTCTCGCGCAGCGTGCTGGCGCTGTATTCCTACGATGACGACCCGGACACGGTGACGGTCGAAAACGTCCTGCGCCAGTGCCTGCAGCTCATCGCCATGTTCCCACTGCTGGCGGTCTACGGCTATCAGGCGTATTGCCACTATCACCTGGGCAGGAGCCTGTACATCCGCAACCCGGACAGCGCGATGTCCACGGCGGAAAACCTCCTGCACATCCTGCGCAAGGACGGAAAATTCACCCATCTGGAGGCAAAGGTGCTCGATCTTGCCCTGGTGCTGCACGCAGAGCACGGCGGCGGTAACAACTCCACCTTCACGACCCACGTCGTCACCTCCTCCGGCACGGATACCTATTCCGCGATCGCGGCAGCGCTCGGCTCACTCAAGGGCCCGCGCCACGGCGGCGCAAACATCAAGGTCGTCCGGATGTTTGAGGACATGAAGCAGAACGTCAACACCGGGGACAAGGGCGCGGTGGAGGACTATCTTGTCCGTCTGCTCGACAAGCAGGCGTTTGACCGCGCGGGACTGATCTACGGCATGGGTCACGCGATCTACTCCGTCTCCGACCCGCGTGCGAACCTCCTGCGCCAATGCGCCAGAGAGCTTGCGGCGGAGAAGGGAAGAGAAGAGGAATTTGCCCTTTACGAGACGGTCGCGGAGATGGCGCCGGTGGTGATCGCAGAGCGGCGCAGGATGTACAAGGGCGTCAGCGCGAACGTCGACTTCTATTCCGGTCTGGTGTATCAGCTTCTCGGCCTGCCGTGCGAGCTGTTCACGCCGATCTTTGCCGTGGCGCGCATGGCCGGCTGGAGCGCGCACCGCATCGAGGAAATTCAAAATGCGGGTAAGATCATCCGCCCGTCCTACATCGGCGTAAAGGAGCAGACGCCGTATGTTCCTATGGAGCGGAGAGCATAGAAGGCAAAGAAAGTCGAGAAATCTCCTTCCCGATGCGGTAAAATGGCGCTGTGAGGTGAGGAACGGATGAAGGAACAAATTTTAGCCGTGCAAAGCGCGATGCGGAAATATGACCCGTCGCTCATCGGCTATGAATGGGACGAGACGACCCCGCGCATCCAGTTGGAGCCGCGCGGCGAACGCGGCTACATCGAGCTGCGCGCCGTCCGCCCGCTGAAAAAGTGAAAAAACCGTCGGCATCGGGAACGTCTCCCGATGCCGACGGTTTTTTGAAGTGATATTAGCCGATGGTCATGCCCCAGCCGTGGGGGTCGTCGGCGGTGCCGGTCTGGATGCCGTAGATGGTGTCGTAGAGCCGCTGCTCCAAAGCGCCGACCTCGTTGTTGTTGATGATGATCTCCTTGCCCTTATAGCTCAGAAGGCCGATGGGGGAGATGACGGCGGCGGTACCGGTGGCGAAGATCTCGCCCAGCGTGCCGGCCTCGGCGGCGGCATAGACCTCGTCGATGGCGAGCTTGCGCTCCGTGACCTTGTAGCCCCAGTCCTTCAGCAGGGTGATGACGGAGTTGCGCGTGATGCCGGGCAGGATGGTGCCCGCAAGCGGTGCGGTGATGATCTCGTCACCGATCTGGAAGAACGCGTTGGAGGTGCCGATCTCCTCGACGTACTTATGCTCGGCGGCGTCCAGCCACAGCACGTCGCGGCAGTTGGCGGCGGCGGCCTTCTCGGAGGCCTTCATGCCGCCGGCGTAGTTGCCGCCGCACTTGGTAAAGCCCGTGCCGCCGTGCGCGGCGCGGATGTATTCGTCCTCGACATAGATCTTCGTCGTGCCGAGCTTGCCGTCCGCGCCTGCGTAGTACGGGCCGGAGGGGCAGAGAATGACGATGAAATGATAGTGCTTCGAGGGCATGACGCTGAAGGAGACCTCGTCCGCGATGATGAACGGGCGGATATACAGCGCCGTGCCGGGACGGTCGGGAACCCAGTCCACGTCCGCCATGACGACCGCCTTGATCGCGGCGACGAACAGATCCTCGTCGATGGGCGGAATGCACATACGCGCGCCGGAGCGGTTGATGCGCGCGGCGTTCTCATACGGGCGGAAGAGGCGGATGTTGCCCTCGGGCGTCTTGTAGGCCTTCATGCCCTCGAAGATCATCTGCGCGTAGTGCAGCACGCAGGAGGCAGGGTCGATGGCGAGCGGTGCATAGGGGATGACACGTCCGTCATGCCAGCCCTGCCCCTCGTCGTAGTCCATGATGAACATATGGTCGGAGAAATCCTGCCCGAAGTGCAGGTGATCGGGATCGGGCTTCTGCTTCGGGTGGGTCGTGCGGGTCACGGGGAAGGTATAGTTCATAGAAAAAGCCTCTTTTCTGTTTAGTATCGGTATAATTCGGGGCGTCTGTCCCGGAAAACATGGATGGAATTGCGGATGCCGTCCAAAATGCCGAGGTCGAGGTCAGCGGTGAGAAGCTGCTGCGCGCCCTCAGCGCGGGCGAGGATTGTGCCCCACGGGTCGACGAGCTGGGAGCCGCCGCCGTAGACCGTCTCGCCCGCCGTGCCGCAGGAGTTGCAGCAGACGGTGAACATCTGATTCTCCACCGCGCGGGCGGCCGTCAGGAGCTGCAGGTGCGGCAGACGCACCCTCGGCCACTGGGAGACGAGGAACAAAATGTCCAGCCCTTCGACCGTGAGCGTCCGCGTCAGCTCCGGGAAACGGATGTCGTAGCAGATGAGGATGCCGCATTGCGCGCCGTCGAGGGTAAAGCGGCACAGATGGTCGCCCTTTTGGAAGAACTTGTCCTCCTCCATCGGGGAAAACAGGTGGGTCTTGTCGTATTCCGCGACGCACGCGCCCGTGCGGTCGAAAACATAGGCGGTGTTATAGATGCCGCCGCGCTTCCGGTTTGCCACGCTGCCGGCGACGATGTTGACGTTCAGCTCCTTTGCCAGCGCGGAAAACAGGGCTTTCGTATGCACTCCGTCTTCGTCGGCGTACTGCGCGAGGCTTTCCCGCGGGAAAAAGCCCGTGTTCCACGTCTCGGGCAGCACGACGGTGTCGGGCTTCTCATTCAGCACTGCCTGACGCACGAGCGCTTCGGCGCGGGCAAAATTCTCCTGCGGTGCGGCGAAGACCATGTCCATCTGGATACAGCTCACGCGCATGGCTCAGCCCTCGAACGCGGCGCCCGTCTGCAGCGCCTTGAGATTGTAGGCCAGCAGCTCCTGATGGCGTGCGGAAACGACCTTTTTCAGCGCCGCCTCCCAGTCGCCGCCGCACAGGGCGGGGACCTCCTTCATCAGCTTGCCCGTGAGCAGCATATTGGCCAGTGTTGGGATGCCGGCGTCCGTTGCCATCTGCGTGGCGGGGACGTAATGCACCTCGACGTCGGTACGCTTGACCTTGCGCTCGATCAGCGTGGAGTCGACGAAGATCTTGCCGCCGGGAACGACCGCGTCCTCAAATTTGTCCAGCGAGGGCAGGTTCATCACCATCAGCACGTCCGGGTGCGTGACGATGGGCGAGCCGATGGCGCTGTCGCTGAGGATGACGCTGCAATTCGCCGTGCCGCCGCGCATCTCCGGGCCGTAGGAGGGGAGCCAGCTCACGTTCTGCTCCTCCAGCAGACCCTTGTAGGCGAGAAATTTGCCCGCGAACAGGATGCCCTGTCCGCCGAAGCCCGCGATCACGATCTGTACTGCGCTCATACGCCCGCCTCCTTACTTCTGTCCTTGTAGACGCCGAGGGGATAGTAGGGGATCATCTTCTCGTCGATCCACTCCAGCGCCTTCTGCGGGGTCATGCCCCAGTTGGTCGGGCAGGCCGAGATCACCTCGACGAGGGAGAATCCCTTGCCCGCGATCTGGTTTTCAAACGCCTTTTGGATGGCTTTCTTTGCGCTCAGGACGTTTTTGACGTTGTTGACCGCAACACGCGCCAGATATTCCGGGCCTTCGAGCTGTGCAAGCATCTCGCAGACCTTCACGGGGTAGCCGCAGTGCTTGACGTCTCTGCCGTAGGGCGAGGTCTGCGTGACCTGACCGGGCAGGGAGGTCGGCGCCATCTGACCGCCCGTCATGCCGTAAATGGCGTTGTTGACGAAAATGACGGTGATATTCTCATTGCGGGTGGCGGCGTGGACGGTCTCCGCCATGCCGATGGAGGCAAGGTCGCCGTCGCCCTGATAGGTGAAGATGATGTTTTCCGGCATGGCGCGCTTCAAGCCGGTGGCAACGGCGGGCGCTCTGCCGTGGGCGGCTTCGACCATGTCGCAGGAGAAATAATCGTAAGCCATGACCGCGCAGCCGACGGGTGCGACGCCGACGGTATTGCCCTCAATGCCGAGCGCGTCGATCGCCTCGGCGACGAGGCGGTGAATGATGCCGTGGGTGCAGCCGGGGCAGTAGTGCAGCGGCGCATCCGTCAGGGCTTTCGGCTTCTGAAAGACAGTTTTCATTTCAAACCTCCCGCAATCTCTTTGATTTTTGCGAGCACCTGCTCCGGCGAGGGGATCATGCCGCCCGTGCGGTTGCACAGGTAGACCGGACGCTTGCAGCGCGTGGCAAGCTCGACGTCCTCGATCATCTGGCCCATCGACAGCTCGACGGAGATGAACGCGCTGACGCGGTCGGCGGCCTCGGCAAACGGCGCCTTGGGGAACGGCCAGAGCGTGATGGGACGGAGCATACCGACCTTGATGCCCTCGGCTCTTGCGGCGAGGACGGCGTTGCGCGACACTCTCGACGCGATGCCGAACGCGGTCACGCAGATGTCCGCGTCGTCCATCAGGAAGGCTTCGTACATGGCCTCCTTCTGCTCGATGACGGCATAGCGGGCGTATCGCTCAAAATTCGTGCGTTCCAGCTCCTCAGGGTTGAGGTAGAGCGAGTTGACAATGTTGTGCGGACGCTGCATTCTCGTGCCCGTGACCGCCCACGGTTTTTCAACGGTTTTGGGCTGGTAGCTGCCCATGGTGACAGGCTCCATCATCTGGCCCATCGTGCCGTCAGCCAGCACCATGGCGGGCATACGGTATTCGTCCGCGAGGTCAAAGCCCTTGACCGTGAGGTCGGCCATCTCCTGCACGGACGACGGCGCGAGGACGATGATGTGATAATCGCCGTGACCGCCGCCGCGCGTGGACTGGAAATAGTCCGACTGCGACGGCTGAATGCCGCCGAGGCCGGGGCCGCCGCGCTGGACGTTGACGATAAATGCGGGCAGGTCCGCGCCCGCAAGGTAGGAAATGCCTTCCTCCTTCAGGGAGATTCCGGGACTGGAGGAGGAGGTCATCACGCGCTTGCCCGCCGAGGCGACGCCGTAGACCATGTTGATCGCGGCGATCTCGCTTTCGGCCTGCAGGAAGCAGCCGCCGATCTTCGGCATCCGCTTCGCCATGTATGCCGCGACCTCCGTCTGCGGTGTGATCGGGTAGCCGAAGTAGTGGCGGCAGCCTGCCTGGATCGCGGCTTCGGCCAGGGCTTCGTTGCCTTTCATAAGTACCTTATCTGCCATAGCGTTCCCGTCCTTTCTATTTTTCTACGGTGATGACGCAATCGGGACACATCGTTGCGCAGAACGCGCAGCCGATGCAGGCCGCTTGGTCGGTGATCTCGGCGGGGGCGTGTCCCTTTTTGTTGAGCTTGCCCTTCGCAAGAACGATCAGACCCTTGGGACAGGCGGCGACGCACAGGCCGCAGCCCTTGCAAAGGTCGGTGGAGAAGGTGATCTTTGCCATAACAACGCTCCTTTATTCGTAGTATTTCGCTTGCAGCCGCAGCGGGAACAGGCTCGGAACGCGCCCTGTAAGCTGCGGTATGAGTGTTTCCTTGACGGTGCTCAGCCGCAGGGGAAGTCCGCTGAGCGCACAGAGCGCGGCAGCGTAGTCCTGCGCGGCGAGGATGTCGTCGGCTGTCGTGTCGTTTCCGAGGTTGGAGTTGTTGACGATGCCGGTAAACGGGATGCCGCCTGCCGCTTCAATCTCGCGCAGAACCTCGAAAGCCTCCTGCGGTGTGCGCGTGAGCGGACGGAAGCAGTTGGCGACGAACAGCATCTCGAAGTCGTTTTCCTCTAAAATGTAGGGCGCGTAACGGCCGAGGGCGAGGGCGCCGCGGTCGTCGCCGCCGATGTCCAGAACCGCCAGACGGTCGCGCCGCTCGACCGCGCCGTAGATCTCCTGCGGCAGGGCGGGGAAGTCGACGTTGGAGTTGGCGTAGGGCGAGGAGATCAGCTCCACGCCGGCTGTGTCCAGCTCTTGCTTGCTGTCCTTGGTGCGAAAATACGGATTGACGATGTCGAGATCGACGATGGTCACGGGCGCGCCCGTTTTGCGCAGGGCGAGCGCCCAGTTGACCGCGATGTTGGTTTTTCCGCTGCCGTAGTGCCCCGCGAACAGCGTGACGCGGCGGTGGGTTAAGCTGTCATTCATTATAATTTGTTCCTCTGGATCTTCCCGCTGACCGTCTTGGGCAGCTCGTCGCAGAACACGACGATGCGCGGGTATTTGTACGGCGCGGTGTGCGCCTTGACGTAGTCCTGAATTTCCTTCTTGAGCGCCTCGCTCGGCTGCGTGCCCTTGGTCAGGACGATACTCGCCTTGACGATCTGACCGCGCACCTCGTCCGGCGCGGAGGATACGCCGCATTCGAGCACATACGGCAGCTCCATGATGACGTTCTCGATCTCGAACGGCCCGATGCGGTAGCCGGAGGACTTGATGACGTCGTCGGCGCGACCGACGTACCAGTAGAAGCCCTCTTCGTCCTTCCACGCGAGGTCGCCTGTGTGATACCAGCCGTCGTGGTTGCATTCGCGCGTTTTTTCCGCGTCGCGGTAGTATTCGACGAACAGGCCGCAGGGCAGACCGTCCTTGGTGCTGATGCAGATCTCGCCGGTCTCGCCGGTCGGGACGCTCTTGCCGTCCGGGCTGAGCAGCTCGACGTCATACAGCGGCACGGGCTTGCCCATCGAGCCGAGGCGGTGCTTCATGCCGACGGTGTTGCCGATGACGAGGGTCGTCTCGGACTGACCGAAGCCCTCCATCACGCGCAGGCCGGTGGCCTTTTCAAACTGGCGGAAGACCTCCGGGTTGAGGGCTTCTCCGGCGATGGTCGCGTGCTTGACGCTGGAAAAGTCGTATTTTGCGATGTCCTGCTTGATCATCATGCGGTAGATCGTGGGCGGGGCACAGAAGGTCGTGATCTGGTATTTTGCAAACAGCGGCAGGATGTCCGCCGCGTCAAAGCGGTCAAAGTCATAGACGAAGACGGCGCCCTCGCAGAGCCACTGACCGTAGAGCTTGCCCCACATCGCCTTTGCCCAGCCGGTGTCCGAGATGGTCAGGTGCAGGCCGTCGGGGTCGACCTGATGCCAGTATTTTGCGGTGATGAAGTGACCGAGCGGGTATTTGTAGCTGTGTGCGGCGATCTTGGGATAGCCTGTCGTGCCGGAGGTGAAGAACATCAGCATGAGGTCGTCGCCGCAGGCGGTGTCCCCGGTGCGGTCGAAGTGGCTGGAGAACATGGAAAATTCCGCGTCGAAGTCGTGCCAGCCCTCGCGCTGTCCGCCGACGAGGATCTTTGTTTTCAGCTCCGGGCAGTTCACCGCGCCCTGCTCGACCTCTCTGGCGACATCGCCGTCGGCGGTGCAGAGGATGGCCGAGACGCCCGCCGCCCGGAAACGGTACTCGAAATCATGGGCTTTGAGCTGGCAGGTGGCGGGAATGGCGATGGCGCCGAGCTTGTTCAGGCCCATCATGGCGAACCAGAACTGGTAGTGCCGCTTGAGCACCAGCATCACGCGGTCGCCCTTTTTGATGCCGAGAGAGCGGAAGAAGTTCGCGGCGCGGTTGGACGCCTGCTTGATGTCGCGGAAGGTGAAGCGGCGCTCCGTGCGGTCGGCGGAGAGGTGGAGCATGGCGAGCTTGTTCGGCTGCGCGTCCGCGAGCCTGTCCAGAATGTCGTAGGCGAAGTTGAACCGCTCGGTGTTCCGGAACGCGATGGAGCGCAGCGCGCCCTTCTCGTCCTCATCGGCGATGATGTAATCCTGATAAAGCCGCGCCTTGGTGTCGTGCTGCGTGGCGCGGACGTCGTCGGAGAAATGCTCCTGCTTCGGCTTTTCGCTTTCGCCGGAGGGGTTCAGCACGATGGCGTAGAACACGCAGTCCTGCCCGTCGACGGCGATCATGCCGTGCGGCGTGGAGGAATCGTAGTAGATCGAATCGCCCTCGGAGAGGATCTCAATGTGGTTGCCGATCTGAATTTTCATCTTGCCGCGCACGACGAGGTCGCATTCCTGCCCCTCGTGCGTGGTCAGCTCGATCTCGCTGTGCTCACGCTCGGCGGAGTAGGCCGAGACGACGTACAGCGGCTCGGCGATACGGTTGCGGTAGGAGGCAGCCATGTTGTAATAGGTCAGGCCGTGCGCCTCCTCGATGCGCTGGCCCTCGCCCTTGCGCGTGAGCGTGTAGGTCGAGAGCGTCGGACTGGAGCCCTGGATCAGGTCGGTGACATCGACGCCGAATTCCAGTGCGCAGCGGTAGAGAAAGGCAAAGCTGAGGTCGCTTTCGCCGGCCTCGCAGCTTGCGTATTCCTCCGGCGTCAGGCCTGTTTTCTTTGCCATTTCACTGACGGTGTAGCCCTCGATCTCGCGCAGATCGCGGATACGCTTGGCCATGTCCTGAATGGTGAGCTTTAGTCCGGTTGTCGATTTCATTGGCGTTTCTCCTCTTTCGGGCATTTTACGCGGAAATGCAAAAACCCGTCTCAAAGAATATTCTTTGAGACGGGTAGGATCCCGCGGTACCACTCAAATTGCACTTTCGTGCCCCTCATGCTCTGACAAGCATTATGCCTTTACGCAGCAATCACGGGAAAGGTCTACTTGCAAAACGCTTTCTTCTTTCCAACTCAGGAGCTACAGTCTGCGGACGCTTCTTATCGGCTCACACCAACCGCCGATTCTCTGAAAAAAACGGCTCCGCGACACTCTCCGTCATCGTTTTTGTATGAATTTTTAACCATGATACCATAGCCGTCTCGGATTGTCAATGAAAACTTTTGCGATTCTTTACAGCTTGTTTCGCTGGATCTTGCCGGAGATCGTCTTGGGCAGCTCGTCGCGGAATACGACGATGCGCGGGTATTTGTACGGCGCGGTATGCGCCTTGACGTAGTTCTGGATCTCTTTCTTGAGCGCTTCGCTGGGCTGCGTGCCCTTGGTCAGCACGATGCTCGCCTTGACGACCTGACCGCGCAGCTCGTCCGGCGCGGCAGAGACGCCGCATTCGAGCACATACGGCAGCTCCATGATGACGTTCTCGATCTCGAACGGCCCGATGCGGTAGCCGGAGGACTTGATGACGTCGTCCACGCGGCCGACATACCAGAAATAGCCGTCCTCGTCGCGCCATGCGGTGTCGCCGGTGTGGTAAAGGCCGTCATGCCAGACCTCGGCGGTGCGTTCGGGGTCGCGGTAGTAGCCGCTGAACAGGCCGCAGGGGACGGTCTTGTCGGTGCGGACGACGATCTCGCCGACCTCGCCGTCGGGGACGCTGTTGCCGTCGGCATCGACAAGGTCGATGTCATACAGCGGCGAGGGCTTGCCCATCGAGCCGGGACGGCTCGGCGTGCCGGGCAGGGTGGCGATGGTGAGGGTCGTCTCCGTCTGACCGTAGCCCTCCATGACGGTCAGGCCGGTCGCCTTCTTGATCTGGCGGAAGACCTCGGGATTGAGCGCCTCGCCCGCGGTGGTCATGTGGTGGACGGAGCTGAGGTCGTAGTCCGAGAGGTTCTCCTTGATGAACATACGCAGCATGGTCGGAGGTGCGCAGAACGTGGTGATATGGTACTTGGCGAACAGCGGCAGGATGTCATGCGCGTCGAAGCGGTCAAAGTCATAGGTGAAGACCGCGCCCTCAGCCATCCATTGCCCGTAGAACTTGCCCCAGAGCGCCTTGCCCCAGCCGGTGTCGGAAATGGTCAGGTGCAGGCCGTCACGCTCGACACAGTGCCAGTATTTTGCCGTGATATAGTGGCCGAGGGCGTATTTGTAGCTGTGCGCGGCGATCTTGGGATAGCCCGTCGTGCCGGAGGTGAAGAACATGGTGGAGATGTCCGCGCCGCAGGGGGTGTCGGCTGTGCGCTCGAATTTGCCGGTGAAGAGGGCGTATTCCTCGTCGAAGCAGCGCCAGCTCTCGCGCTTGCCGCCGACCAAAATCTTCGTTTTCAGCTCCGGGCAGGTCTTGGCGGCCTCCTCGACGGATTCCGCGACTGCGCCGTCCGCCGTGGCGACGATGGCGCTGACGCCGGCGGACTGGAAACGGTAAACGAAGTCGTGCGCCAGAAGCTGGTTGGTCGCGGGGATGGCGATGGCGCCGAGCTTGTGCAGGGCGAGCATGGAGAACCAGAACTGGTAGTGCCGCTTGAGCACCAGCATCACGCGGTCGCCCTTTTGGATGCCGAGGGAGCGGAAGTAATTCGCCGTCTGGTTGGAGGCGCGCTTGATGTCGCGGAAGGTGAAGCGCCGCTCGACCTTGTTTTTGTCCAGATGGAGCATGGCGAGCTTGTCGGGGTAGGCGTCAGCCAGCGCGTCGACGGTGTCGAAGGCGAAATTGTAGCTGTCCTCGTTCTCAAAGCGGATGGCCTGCAGCTCGCCCTTCTCATTTTCGGTGCATTTGACGAACTTTTCGCACAGCAGTCGCTGGCTCGACCGGGCGACGGCGATGCTCTGGCTGACGGATTCCGGCTCCATGTCCTCGCCGGGCAGGACGATGGCGCAGAAGAGGCAATCCTCGCCGTCGACGGCGATCATGCCGTGCGGCGTGGAGCTGTTATAGTAGATCGAGTCGCCGGGGCCGAGGATCTCGGTGTGCTTGCCGACCTGCACCTTGAGCTTGCCGCTGATGATGTAGTCAAATTCCTGCCCGGAGTGGGTGTTCGTGTGGATGGGCAGATTCTGCTGCTCGGCGCGGTAGCCGTAGCGGACGAGGTGCGGCTCCGCGATCTTGTCGCGGAAGCGCGGCGCGAGGTTGCGGATCTCGATGCCGCCCTCCTGCACCATGACCTGCCCCTCGCCGCTGCGCGTGACGGTGTAGGACGAGAGCTTCGCCGTCCGGCCCTCCAAAATCGCCGTGGTGTCAATGCCGAAGACGATGGAGCATTTATGGAGGAAGGAGAAGGGGAAATCGCAGTCGCCGTTTTCGTAGGCGGCGTACTGCTCCGGCGTGGTGTCCGTCCGCTGGGCCATCTCCTCGACGGAGAAGCCCGCGATCTCGCGCATATCCCGGATACGTTCTGCGATGGCGGTGATGGTGGAATCGTATGTCGCTGTCTGCATAGTCAAGCCCTCTTTTCTGTTTCTTGCATAAAAAACCCGTCCCAAAGCGTTCGCTTTGAGACGGGAAAAATACATTACCCGCGGTACCACTCAAATTGCACTTTCGTGCCCCTCATGGCTCTGACAAGCCCCTTGCCGTGACGTGGCAGTGACGGGAGACGCCTACCTTCTGCCTGCGCATATTCTCGGATCTCCGGCTCGGAAGGGATGGGCAAAAGCAGATCTTTCGCGTACCGGCTTCGCAGCAACGCCGGCTCTCTGGGACGGAAAGGATCTATGCCGTCTTCGTCATAGCCTTTGGTGTATGGAATTGTCCATATGATAACACCGCCTGCGGAATTTGTCAAGTATTTCTTTTTACGCCGTTTCGATGGCATTGGCCTTTTGCAGGCCGAGCTTCTCGATGGCGTCCTCGCGCATCTTGTATTTGAGGATCTTGCCCGCGACGTTCATCGGGAAGGACTCGACGAAATCGACATAGCGCGGCACCTTGTGCTTTGCCATGTGGTCACGGATGTAGGTCTTCATCTCATCGGCGGTCATCGTCTCGCCCTCCTTGAGGATGATGCAGGCCATGATCTCCTCGCCGTACTGCTCGTCCGGCACGCCGATGACCTGCACGTCGCTGACCTTCGGGTGGGTGTAGATGAATTCCTCGATCTCCTTGGGGTAGATGTTCTCGCCGCCGCGGATGATCATGTCCTTGAGGCGGCCGGTGATGCGGTAGTTGCCCTCCGGAGTGCGGCAGGCAAGGTCGCCCGTGTGCAGCCAGCCGTCCTTGTCGATGGCGGCAGCGGTGGCGCGGGGCATCTTGTAATAGCCCTTCATGATGTTATAGCCGCGTGCGACGAATTCGCCCGTCACGTTGTCCGGGCAGTCCTCGCCCGTCTCCGGGTCGACGATCTTGCACTCGATCTCCGGCAGGGCGCGGCCGACGGTGGAAACACGCACCTCAATGGGATCATCCGTGCTGCTCATCGTGCAGCCGGGCGAAGCCTCGGTCTGACCGTAGACGATGGTGATCTCGCGCATATGCATCTTCTCGACCACATCCTGCATGACGGAGATCGGGCAGGGCGAACCGGCCATGATGCCCGTGCGCATATAGGAAAAGTCGGTCTTTTCAAAATCGGGATGCTCCAGCATGGCGATGAACATCGTCGGAACGCCGTGGAAGGCCGTGATGTGCTCCTGATGGATACACGCGAGGGCGGGCTTCGGGGAAAAGTAGGGCAGCGGCAGGATCGTCGCGCCGTGGGTCATCGAGGCAGTCATAGCCAAAACCATGCCGAAGCAGTGGAACATCGGCACCTGGATCATCATGCGGTCGGCGGTGGACAGGTCCATGCGGTCGCCGATGCACTTGCCGTTGTTGACGATATTGTAATGCGTCAGCATGACGCCCTTGGGGAAGCCCGTCGTGCCGGAGGTGTACTGCATATTGCAAACGTCATGGACGTCGACGGCGGCTGCCATGCGCTGCACCTCCTCGACCGGCACCTTCGAGCTGCGGCTGACGGCCTGCTCCCAGGTCATCGCGCCCTTCATGGCAAAGCCGACGGTGATGACGTTGCGCAGGAAGGGCAGACGCTTGCTGTGCAGCGGCTCGCCCGTGCGGTTGTCCGCAAGCTCCGGGCAAAGCTCCGAGATGATCGAGGCATAGTCGGAGTCGCGGTAGCCGCTGACCATCACGAGGGTGTGCGTGTCGGACTGGCGCAGGAGGTATTCTGCCTCGTGGATCTTGTAGGCGGTGTTCATCGTGACCAGGACGCCGCCGAGCTTCGTCACCGCCCAGAAGGCGATGTACCACTGCGGGATGTTCGTCGCCCAGACCGCCACATGGCTGCCGGCGCGGACGCCCATGTCGATCAGGGCGCGGGCGAAGGTGTCCACGTCGTCGCGGAACTGCGCGTAGGTGCGGGTGTAGTCGAGGGTGGTGTATTTGATGGCGTACTGGTCGGGGAATTCCCGCACCATGGTGTCAAGCACCTGCGAGAAGGTCTTCTCGATCAGCGCGTCCTTTTTCCAGACGTATTTGCCCGCGCCGCTGCGGCTGCGGTACAGGCTCGCCTGCGCCCGCGAGAGCGTCGAATAACGGGACATATAGCTGACAAAATGGGTCAGAATCAAGTCCATGTCGGCGTATTCCGCCGCCCACGCGGGGTCCCACTCAAGGCTGACGAAGCCGTCGTAGTTGACCGAGCGCAGCGCACCCATGAACTCGTCGAGCGGCAGCGCGCCCTCGCCGACGAGGCAGTAGGTGCCCGCGTCGGTCGAGTCCTTGATGTGCACATGGCGCACATAGGCACCGAGGTTGCGGATGGTGTCCTCCGGGCTTTCGCCGCAGACGTGGTAGGGGTAGTGCAGATCCCACAGCGCGCCCAGCGCGTCGGAGGCAAAGAGGCCAAGCACGCCGCGCAGCGCTGCGGTGTCGGCAAACGCGCCCGCCGTCTCGATGAGCAGGACAATGCCGCCGCGCTCAGCCAGCGGCACGGCCTGACGCAAAAAGTCCTCCGCTGCGGCGACGGCGTTATCGTTTGCCGCAGCGCGCAGGCGAAGATACGCAACGCGCAGGCGCTGCATGGCGGGAATGACCCGCTTCAGCTCCGCGAGCGCCGCGTCCTTCTGCGCGGCAACGCCGATGTCGGCGCACAGGTCGATGCAGGGGATCTTCAGGCCAAGCGCAATGAGGCGGTGATAGACCGCGGCGGGCGTCTCGCCGCCGAGATCGTCCAGACTGTGCAGCTCGACGCCGGAAAAGCCGTAAGTCGCGGCGATGTCAAGACAGCGGCTGAGGCTGTTGTCGCCCCAATGGTTCGTGGAAAAGGAGAGCTTCATTCCTGCGCCTCCTCATAGCAGATTTTGTTCAGTGCGCTGATGTAAGCGCGGATGCTCGCGCCGATGATGTCCGTGGAGATGCCGCGCCCGGCAAAGAGCTTGCCGCCGGCGCGGAGCTTGACGAGCGCCTCGCCCATGGCCTCGCGGCCCTCGGTGACGGCCTGGATCTGGAAGTCGTCGAGGTCAAAATGGTGACCGACGATGCCCTCGATGGCGAGGAAGGCGGCGTCGATCGGGCCGTCGCCGAGGCTGATGCCCTGCAGGACGGTGCCGCCCTTTTCCAGCTCGATCTGCGCGCTTGCGCTCATCACGTTGCTGCTGTTGGTCACATAGGTCTTGAGGCTATAGGTCGGGGCGACCTGCATGGCGGAGCTTGCGACGATGGCGTCGAGCTCGCGGCTGCCGACGTCCTTTTTCTCCGAGATGCGGCAGAAGCTCTCGTAAACCCGCGCAAGATCCTCGTCGCTCAGGTCATAGCCGAGCTTTTTCACGCAGGCGGCAACGGTCGCACGGTCGTCGCCCGCGTGGAGCAGGAGACTTTCGTCCGACGTCTGCACGCCGGAGGTGAAGGGGGAGCGGGCGCTCTGTTTTGCCGAGCGCATATCGCAGATGCGGGCGCACGCCTGCTCCAAAACGGGCAGGTTCAACGCGCAGCGCAGGCCGAGCGTATCGCCGCGCTGTTTCAGAACGTCCGCAAAGTCCGCCACGGAGGGGACGCCCGGCTCGTTGACTGCGGTCTTGAGCAATGTCGCGCCGGCCTTTGCGGCGGCGACCATGCACGCGGAGCCCATATGCATCCTGTCCGAGCACTCCGCGCCGAGGCAGACGCCGCGCAGGGCGGGAACGGCCTCGTACAGCTCGCTGAGGAATGCGGCAAACTCCTCCGGCAGCAGGACGCCTGCCGTATCGCAGACGGTAACGCTTGCCGCGCCCGCGTCGATCGCCGCCTGAATGGCCTGATGAAGGAAGTCCGGCTCGCTGCGCGTGGCGTCCACGGCGGCAAATTCGACGTCCGTGCAGAGGGAGACGGCGCGTGCGACGAGAGCGGAGATCTTTTCCAGCAGCACCTTGGGCTTGCAGCCGCAGAGGTATTCCATCTGCACGCTGGACGTCGGCACGGCAAGCAGCAGGCGCGGCCTTGCGGCGCTTTGGACGGCGCTCCAGGCGAAGTCGATGCCCTCCGGCGTCAGCTCGCAGGCGCACGAGAGGGCGCTGTGCTTCAGAAGCGGCGCGGCGGTGCGCAGCAGCAGTGCGTCGGTCTTGCTGCCGGCGGCGCAGGCGGTTTCGATCACATCCACGCAAAGTCGATCCAGCTCCTTGATGCTCTCCACCTTCTCGCGGAAGCTAAGAACGGTGCTTTCCTGCGGCGCACGCAGGGTACGATCGGAAATTTGTATGGTGTTCATTGAAACTCGCTCCTTTTCCTGAATGGTATCCATTCATAGTTTGACGTATATTCTACCATAAACCTGTCGATGTCGCAACCGTTGAAAACGAAAAAATCGGGCTGATACAGCCCGATTTTTTCACGTTATTCGCTGTAGCCGTAGACCCAGGCGTTGGGCAGCAGGCGGGAGGCAATGCTGGTATTGGAGCACTTCGTCACATATTCGCCGTCATACCACATAACGGCGCTGGTGCCGCCGTCGAGGTTCATGGCGGTGTAGCATTTGTGCCGCTTGAGGATCTCGGCGCATTCTTCGATGTCTGTGCCGATGGAGCGGCCGACCATTCTGCCCTCGATGATGAGCATGAGGATCTCGCCGCGCTCGGACTGACCGATGGCTGCGCGGGGATGGACGCCGCCCCAGCCGGAGAAGCCGCTGACCATCAGCTCACCGTCAACGATGAGGGCGGGGGAGAACTCCACCGCGTCCGTGACGTCGGAGGCGACCGGCTCGAACGAGTCGATGACATAGAGCTTATTGTCCTGCGTCAGCTCCAGACGCTTTGTGCCGGCTCGGAGGTCGTGCGTGCCGTAGGATGTGCCGCTGCACATGGCGTAGCCTGCGACGATGCCGCCCGTACCGTTTCCGTTGGGGTCAATGAAGCCGCTGCCTACGATGCCGAGAACGCCGTCGTTGCGCTCGACAAGCTCGCCCAGGGCCTGACCGTAGGAGCCGATGCCGGCGGACGGCCCGCAGCGGAGCTGTGTGGGGTCCTTCGCCACGGCGAGCACTCCCTGGTAACCGTTGCCTTCCTTGCTGCCCGCGACGCGGATGAGCAGGATCTTGTTTTTCGCGTCGATGGCGAGCACCTGCTCACCCATGGAGGTGTAGATGCTCGTGCCCTCGTCGTCCAGACCGGCCTCATTGATATAGATGGCATCCCAGCCGTTTTGCAGTACGTCGGGATGATCGTCCAGATATTCTTCAAAGGAGGTGCGGTTCAGCTCCCAGAAGGTCTCGTAGAACGCCTCCTGCGCGGCGTCGGAATGCGGATCGACCGGCTCGGTCGTGGACGGCTCGGTCGGCTCGACCGAGGTGCCGGGATCGGTCGGCTTCGGACGTTCGCTGTTATGCCCGACGCCGGACAGATTGATATACTCATTTTTGAGCAACTGGTTATTCACCATGTATTCCGGCAGGAAGGATGTGGCGAGCCATTGGTGCGACAGGGTGGACATGGCGGTGTCGATATAGACCTCGCGCCAGTATTTGATCGTGGAAATATCCGTAAACACAAGGAAGCAGTAGGCAGCTTCAAAAAACAGCACGATGCACAGAAGGATCGTGATGACGCGCAGCTTGCGGTTCTTTTTCCGCTTCTTTTTCGGCTTTTTTTCGCCGGGAAGCGGCTGCTCCTCCTGCGGCTCGGACGAGCTCCGTACGCGTTCAGAATCTTTGATGAAGCATCCCTCCTTTGCAATTCAATCGGGCATTATCATACCATAATCCCGCGCCTGTGTAAACATGAAGATAAAACAAATTTGTAAATTATTTGTATCATCTGCCGCGTGGGCATGGAGAAGCTGCGGTGCTATTTTTTCCCGGAGACGGCCATGTCGTCGATGGACGCCTCGACGGTGTGCGGAATGGGCTTCCATTCGACCTTCGTCACGAGGGCGATGAGCATGGAAAGACGCCCGATGAGGTCAAAGATCGGGAAGGTCACGCAGAACCAGACGCGCTTGTACCACGGCATCGGCTTGATGTGGCGGCGCTCCATGATGGAGACGTAGACCGCCGTAACGATGCCGGAGAGGTAGCTCCTGCCGATGCCGAACAGCCAGGTGCACACCGCGCCCCAGAAAAAGCCGAAGCTCTCTGCGGTCAGCAGCCAGACGAACAGGCTGACGGTCAGCTTGGCGATCCGGACAAAGGAGCTGTAGAGCGAGTGCGGGAAAACGATCGTCAGCATATCGTAGGCCATGAAGGAATCGGCGACATTGCCCGCGGTGAAGATGCGCCGGAACAGCCGTCCGCCCGCCTTGCGCATGACCTGCAGGTGGCCCTTTGACCAGCGGATGCGCTGGCGCATGGCGATGCGCAGGGAGGTCGGCTGCTCGTCATAAAACTCCGCCGCGTTGCAGTAGGACACGGGGCAGCCCATGACGACGGCCTCGGCGCACAGCTCGCGGTCCTCGGTCAGCGTCACATAATTCCAGCCGTTTTTGAGCAGGGAGGAGTCGACCAGCAGACCGGTGCCCTGTATTCTCGTGGCAAGACCCAGCAGGGAGCGGGCGCGGTGCTCGGTGCGGATGGTGCGCATCCAGTGCATCGCGTAGGAGTGGGCGATCCAGTTGTCGTCGATGTTTTTCGTGTTGCGGTAGGAGGTGATGATGCGCTCACCGGCATCGAACGCCTCGTTCATGCGGGAGATATAGTCCCGCTTGAGCAGATTGTCCGCGTCAAAGATAAAATATCCCTCAAAGGACTCAATGCCGTAGTCCCTGCGGATGTTTTCAAACAGGAACTGCAGCGCATAGCCCTTGGTGCGGTGCGCGCTGTCAAAGCGCTCGTAGCAGACCGCGCCGTGTGCACGCGCGACGGCGGCGGTTTTGTCCGTGCAGTTGTCCGCGACCACGAAAGCCGTGACCAGCTCGGACGGATAATCCTGCGCACGGATGCTGTCAAGCAGGTTGCCGATCATCTTCTCCTCATTGCGTGCGGCGATGACGACGGCGTAGCGGTGCTGCTTTTTCGCCTTCGGGAACACGCGCGTGGCGAACAAACCGACCGCGACATAGGCGGAGCGGAAGCTGTAAAACGCGGCGATGAAGGAGCCGATGGCGGAGATGACGGCGAGCAGGACGGTAGCAACTTGCATAGTGTCTCCTTGAGATCCTGAAATTTCGGAGATGGAGGCGAAGCCCCCATCTCCGAAAAAATGGAATGAATCAATTAGTCCTTGTACATTTCGACCAGCTTGAGCAGGTGCTCGTAGCGCTCCTTCGCGGCGGCCTCGTTGCGGGCGAACAGCTCGTCCGCACGCTCCGGGAACTCGCGGGTCAGGCGGCTGTAGCGGGCTTCGTTCATCAGGAACTCCTGATAGCCGCCCTTCGGCGCCTTGGAGTCGAGGGTGAACTTGCCGGTCTCCTTGGACGGGTCGAAGCGGAACATATTCCAGTAGCCGCACTCGACAGCCTTCTTCATCTCGTCCTGGCAGTGCATCATGCCGCCCTTGATGGAGTGCATTTCGCACGGCGCATAGCCGATGATGAGGGACGGGCCATGGTAAGCCTCGGCCTCTGCGATGGCCTTGAGGGTCTGCGCGGGGTTGGCGCCCATGGCGACCTGCGCCACGTAGATGTAGCCGTAGGACATTGCGATCTCGGCAAGGCTCTTCTTCTTGACCTCCTTGCCGGCTGCCGCGAACTGCGCGACCTGACCGATGTTGGAAGCCTTGGAGGCCTGACCGCCGGTGTTGGAATAGACCTCGGTGTCGAAGACGAAGATGTTGACGTCCTCGTTCTGCGCGAGCACATGGTCGACGCCGCCGAAGCCGATGTCGTATGCCCAGCCGTCGCCGCCGAAGATCCAGACGGACTTCTTGGAGAGGTATTCCTTCTTGTCGAGGATCTCCTTGACGTCGTCGCAGCAGACGTTGGCTTCGAGGTTGGCGATGAGGGCGGCGGTAGCGGCCTTGTTGGCCTCGCCGTCGTTCATCGTGTCAAGGTACTGCTTGCAGACGGCTCTGCGCTCGTCGCTCTCGGTGCGCTCCATGAGGGCAGCGACCTTGGCAGCGAGGCTCTCACGGATGACCTTCTGCGCGACATACATACCGAGGCCGTGCTCCGCGTTGTCCTCGAACAGGGAGTTGGACCAGGCCGGACCGTGACCATTCTTGTCGGTGCAGTAGGGGCTGGTCGCGCCGGGGCCGCCCCAGATGGACGAGCAGCCGGTGGCGTTGGAGATGTACATACGGTCGCCGAAGAGCTGGGTGATCAGGCGTGCATAGGAGGTTTCCGCGCAGCCCGCGCAGGAGCCGGAGAACTCGAGCATCGGCTGCTTGAACTGGCTGCCCTTGACGGTGAGGTCTTCGACCTCGGGCTTGCGGGCGACCTTGGAGACCATGTAGTTGAAGACGTCCTGCTGCGCGAGCTGGCTCTCCTGCGGGACCATGCTGATCGCCTTGGTCGGGCAGACGCCGACGCAGACGCCGCAGCCCATGCAGTCGAGCGGGGAGACGGCCATGGTGTACTTGTAGACGCCCTTGCCCTTGCCGGCCTTGACGTCGCGGATCTTCGCACTCTCGGGAGCGGCGGCGACTTCTTCCTCGGTGAGCATGAAGGGACGGATGGTGGCGTGCGGGCAGACGAAGGCGCAGTTGTTGCACTGGATGCACTTGTCGGCGTCCCATTCGGGGACGGTGACGGCAACGCCGCGCTTCTCGTAGGCGGAGGCGCCCAGCTCGAACTGACCGTCGACATGGTCGACGAAGGTGGAAACGGGCAGGGAATCGCCGTCCATCTTGCCGATGGGCAGGAGGATGTCCTTGACCATCTTGACAAGCTCGGGCTTGCCTTCGAGGACGGTCTCGTCCGCGGCGTCAACGGCGTCGGCCCAGGAAGCGGGCACGTCGATCTTGACATAAGCGGTCGCGCCGGCGTCAATGGCGTTCCAGTTCTTCTCGACGACGTCCATGCCCTTCTTGGCGTAGGAGTGCTCGGCGGCGTCCTTCATGTACTTGATGGCCTCTGCCTCGGGCATGACCTTCGCAAGGGAGAAGAACGCGGACTGGAGGATGGTGTTGGTGCGCTTGCCCATGCCGACCTTGATGGCAAGGTCAATGGCGTTGATGGTGTAAAGCTGGATGTTGTTCTTTGCGATATAGCGCTTTGCCTCGGCATTCAGGTGATGCTCCAGCTCGGCCATATCCCACTGGCAGTTGATGAGGAACACGCCGCCGGGCTTGACGTCGTTGACGATCTTGAAGCCCTTGGTGATGTAGGACGGGTTGTGGCAGGCGACGAAGTCGGCCTTGTTGATGTAGTACGGGCTCTTGATGGGCTTGTCGCCGAAGCGCAGGTGCGAGATGGTGACGCCGCCGGTCTTCTTGGAGTCGTACTGGAAGTAGGCCTGCACATACTTGTCGGTATGGTCGCCGATGATCTTGATGGAGTTCTTGTTCGCGCCGACGGTGCCGTCGCCGCCGAGACCCCAGAACTTGCACTCGATGGTGCCTTCCGCGGCGGTGTTGGGCGCGGGCTTCTCCTCGAGGGAGAGGTGAGTCACGTCGTCGTTGATGCCGATGGTGAACTGGCGCTTCATCTCGTCCTTGGACAGCTCCTCAAAGACGGCGAAGACGGACGCGGGAGGCGTATCCTTCGAGCCGAGGCCGTAACGGCCGCCGATGACGGGGATCATGCGGCCGGCGTTTGCCAGCGCGGTGACGACGTCGAGGTAGAGCGGCTCGCCCAGAGCGCCGGGCTCCTTGGTGCGGTCGAGGACGGCGATCTTCTTGCAGGTGGCGGGAATGGCCTCGAGCAGACGGTCGGCACGGAACGGACGGTAGAGGCGGACCTTGACCAGGCCGACCTTCTCGCCGTGGGCGTTCATGTAGTCGATGACTTCCTCAGCCACGTCGCAGATGGAGCCCATGGCGATGATGACGCGCTCAGCGTCGGGAGCGCCGTAGTAGTTGAAGAGCTTGTAGTCGGTGCCGAGCTTGGCGTTGATCTTGCCCATGTACTCCTCGACGATCTCGGGCAGCTCGTCATAGTACTTGTTGCAGGCCTCACGGTGCTGGAAGAAGGTGTCGCCGTTCTCGTGCGAGCCGCGCATGGCGGGACGCTCGGGGTTCAGGCAGTGCTTGCGGAACGCGGCAACGGCGTCCATGTCGCACATTTCCTTCAGATCCTCGTAATCCCAGATGGCGATCTTCTGGATCTCGTGGGAGGTGCGGAAGCCGTCGAAGAAGTTGATGAACGGAACGCGGCCCTTAATGGCGGCAAGGTGCGCCACGGGCGCGAGGTCCATGACCTCCTGCGGATTGGTCTCGCAGAGCATGGCGAAGCCGGTCTGACGGCAGGCGTAGACGTCGGAATGGTCGCCGAAGATGTTCAGCGCGTGGGTGGCGAGGGTACGGGCGGAGACGTGGAACACGCCCGGAAGCAGCTCGCCCGCGATCTTGTACATATTCGGGATCATGAGCAGCAGGCCCTGGGAAGCGGTGTAGGTGGTGGTGAGGGCGCCGGCGGCGAGAGAGCCGTGCACGGTGCCGGAAGCGCCGGCCTCAGACTGCATCTCGACGACCTTCACGCGGTTACCGAAGATGTTCAGACGGCCCTGCGCAGACCACTGATCCACATAGTCCGCCATCGGGCTGGACGGGGTGATGGGGTAGATGCCGGCTACTTCGGTGAACGCGTAGCTGACATGAGCGGCGGCGGTATTGCCGTCCATGGTCTTGAGTTTTCTTGCCAAAATGAAATACCTCCTAAAAAAGTATTGATTTGCAGACAGCTTCATTCTACCACCGATTTGCGGTTTTGTAAATCAGAAAAATGCGACGAGGAGCAGATTTTGCGGAAATTGTGCGAAAAATTTTGAAATGGAGGCGTGATGTGAAAAATAGAATTGTTTTTGGACGGATTTTGCTGTATGATATTATAATAGGAATAATATGACCGCGGGCGCCGCTCGGAAAGACCCGCGGGAATCGGTTCGGAAACGGAGGGAAGTGCTTTGATCAGTCGTCTGGATTCCATGGGCTTGAGCGGCATCAGCGGGTATCCCGTGTCGGTCGAGTGCTTTATTTCGGGCGGCCTGCCGGCGTTTGACATCGTCGGCCTGCCGGACGCGGCGGTCAAGGAGGCCAGAGAGCGCGTCCGCGCCGCCATCAAAAACAGCGGCTTCAAGTTCCCTGTCAGCCGCATCACGCTCAACCTCGCGCCCGCGAACACGAAAAAATCCGGCACGCTCTACGACCTGCCGATCCTTCTGGGCATCCTCGCCGCGACAGAGGTCTGCAGGACACCGAAGGAGCAGTCCGCGTTTCTGGGCGAGCTGAGCCTGGAGGGCAAGCTCCGCCCGGTCAGCGGCGTGCTGCCGATGGCGATCGCGGCGCAGAAGGCGGGCTACCGCGCGCTCTACGTCCCGGCGACGAACGCGAAGGAGGCGACGCTGGCGGGCGAGATCACGGTCTATCCCGTCGTCGAGGTGCGCCAGCTCGTCGCCCATCTGCGCGGCGAGCTGGAGATCGCGCCGGAACCGCGCTGGGTGCCGCAGGAGGACACGGAGCACCTGCCGGACTTTGCCGACGTCAAGGGGCAGGAGAACGTCAAGCGCGCCTTGGAGATCGCGGCTGCAGGGTCGCACAATGTCCTTTTGGTCGGCCCGCCGGGGTCGGGCAAGAGTATGCTGACCAAGCGCCTGCCGTCCATTTTGCCGGATATGACGCGTGAGGAGGCACTGGAGGTCACGCAGATCCATTCGGTCATGGGTCTTTTGCCGCCGGAGGCGCCGCTCATCCGCCGCCGCCCCTTCCGCGCACCGCACCACACGATCTCCGCAGCGGGTCTGACGGGCGGCGGGACGAGCCCGCGCCCGGGCGAGATCTCGCTTGCGCACAAGGGCGTGCTGTTTCTCGACGAGCTGCCGGAATTCCGCAAGGAGACCCTGGAGGTCATGCGCCAGCCCCTGGAGGACGGCGTCGTGACGATCTCCAGAGCCAGCGGCTCTGCGACCTTTCCGAGCCAATTCCAGCTCGTGTGCGCGATGAATCCCTGCCGCTGCGGCTGGTACGGCGACCCGTCCGGGCGCTGCGTCTGCACGCAGGCGTCGGTCAACCAGTATCTTTCGCGCATTTCCGGGCCGCTGCTTGACCGCATCGACATCATCGTCGAGGTGCCCGCCCTGAACTTTGACGAGCTGCGCAGCCACGCCGACCCCGAGCCGTCCGCCGCGGTCAAGAAGCGCGTCGAGGCGGCAAGGAGCCTCCAGCGCGACCGCTTCGCCGGCAGCCGCTGCCATTGCAACGCCAATATGCAGACGCCGGAGCTGCGCCGCTACTGCGATTTGAGCGACGAATGCGCCGTTTTGATGCGGCAGGCGTTCGACGCCCTCGGTCTGACGGCGCGGAGCTATGACCGCATCCGCAAGGTCGCGCGGACGATCGCCGACCTCGACGGCAGCGCGGAAATCCTGCCGCAGCACCTTGCTGAGGCCATCCAGTATCGAACCTACCAATTTACACAAGTGTGAGGAGTATACCAAAATGAATGAAATGTTTTTGCTGAAGCTGGGCGAGATCGTCTTAAAGGGCGGCAACCGCTTCCAGTTTGAAAACCGCCTGAAGACCAACGTCGCGCGCAGAATGCGCCCGTTCGGCGATTTCAGCGTCCGTATCATGCAGTCGACCGTCTATGTCGAGCCGCAGAACGAGCTGTGCGACCTCGACGGCGCGTGGGACGCCTGCCACACGATCTTCGGCGTGGTCAGCGTGTGCCGCTGCCGCCCGTGCGAAAAGGATCTGGACGCCATCTTTGCCGCGGTCATGGCGTATCTGGGCGACGACCTGCGCATGGCGCGCTCGTTCAAGGTTGAATCCAGACGGTCGGACAAGCGCTTCCCGCTCAACTCCATCCAGCTTTCGCAGGAGATCGGCGGGCGCATCGCCGAGGCGATCCCGGCGCTCGCGGTCGACGTGCATCACCCGGAATACACGGTCTATGTCGAGGTGCGCGACCGCGCGGCCTATGTCCACGGCCCCGCCGATCCGGGCGCCGGCGGCCTGCCCACGGGCGTGGGCGGACGCGCGATGGTGCTGCTCTCCGGCGGCATCGACTCGCCCGTCGCGGGTTATATGATCGCCAAGCGCGGCGTGGAGCTGGAATGCGTGCATTTCTTCTCCTACCCCTACACGAGCGAGCTTGCCAAGGACAAGGTGCTGGAGCTTGCCCGCCTGATGACGCGCTTCTGCGGCAGAATGACCGTGAACATCGTCGGCTTTACCGAAATTCAGGAGGCCATCCGCGACAACTGCCCGGAGGAATACTTCACGCTCATCATGCGCCGGTTTATGATGATGATCTCCGAGCGCATCGCGCGCGACCACGGCTGCGGCTGCCTCGTCACGGGCGAGAATCTCGGTCAGGTCGCCTCGCAGACGATGGAGGCCATGGCCGTCACGGGCGCGTGCGTCGAGCTGCCGATCTTCCAGCCCCTCATCGGCATGGACAAGGAGGAGATCGTCACGATCGCCCGCAAGATCGGCACGATGGAGACGTCGATTTTGCCGTATGAGGACTGCTGCACGGTCTTTACGCCGCGCCATCCCAAGACCAAGCCGACCAAGGGACAGGTCGATCACGCCTGCGCGATGCTCGACTTCGACGGCCTGATCGAGCGCGCCCTGCAAAACACCGAGCTTGTGAAGGTGCGTTATCATGGATGAGGCGGCAAGGGTCATCCGCCGCCTGACGGAGCAGGGGAAAACGCTCGCCACGGCGGAAAGCTGCACGGGCGGGCTGCTGGGAAAGCTCCTGACCGACGTGCCGGGCGCTTCGGCGGTCTATTTGGGCGGCGTGATCTCCTACGCCTACGCCGTCAAAGAAGCCCTGCTCGGCGTGGACAAGGCGCTGCTCCGGGAAAAGGGCGCCGTCTGCGAGGAGGTCGCCATCCAGATGGCGCAGGGCGCGAGGCAGCGCCTCGGCGCGGATTTCGCTTTGTCCACCACGGGCAACGCAGGCCCCGGCGCGGACGAAAAGAACCCGAAGGTCGGAGAGATCTACATCGCCTGCGCGTGTGAAAGCGGAGCGACCTGCCAAAAATTGCAGCTCAGCGGCACAAGGAAGGAAAACCGCTTATCGGCCTGCCTGGCAGCATTAAAGCTGCTGTGATACAAAGACAGCGCGGCATCACAAAAGCGCAGGTCGCGACGATCCTGTTCCGCTATGCGAACTGGAAGGGCATCGACACGAGCAAGCGCGGCGATCTGAACGTCTTCCCGGACGGCGGCAAGGTCGCAGGCTGGGCGAAGGAAGCGATGCAATGAACGGTCGCGGAGAAGATCATCGGCGGCTCGGACGGCAAGCTCCTGCCGCAGGGCA
>CAMEMX010000001.1 GCA_945927915.1 uncultured Clostridia bacterium | reverse complement strand
TTTTTCTCCTTTCGCCGTAAAACTTTCGCCGTAAAACGGAGGATTTGGGGCATACTGACAAGGAGGTGATCCATGTGCAGGATGTTCTGATTATCGGCGCAGGGCCTGCGGGACTGTCGGCGGCGCTTTATTGCGCCCGTGCGGGGCTTTCCGTGACCGCGCTGGAAAAGGCGCTCGTCGGCGGACAGATGGCGCTTGCAGAGAAGATTGAAAACTATCCCGCAGCGATGGAGGACGGCTATTCGCTTTCGCAGGCGATGCAGCGGCAAGCGGAGCAATTCGGCGCAAAAATACTGCAAGCGGAGATCGTATCCGGCGACCTTTCCGGCGAAATCAAGAGACTGCGCAGCGGGTCGCAGACGTTTGAGGCGCCCTGCGTGATCCTTGCGACGGGCGCAGCGCCGGCGAAGCTCGGTCTTGCGCAGGAGGAACGCTTTCTCGGACGGGGGTTGAGCTACTGCGCCACCTGCGATGGGCGGTTCTTCCGAGGCAAGCGTGTGGCTGTGGTCGGTGGAGGCAACTCTGCCGTGTCGGAGGCGCTACACCTGGCGCACCAATGTGAGACTGTCTATCTGCTGCACCGCAGGGCAACGCTGCGCGCCGAGGCGGCGTTACAAGAGAAGCTCTTTTCTTCCTCCGTGGTCTTTCGCCCGAATTGCGCGGTGCGCGAGCTGCTGGGGCAGCAGCAACTGACCGGCGTCGTTCTGGATGAAAACGGACGTCGTGAGACACTCGACGTCGATGGGCTGTTCGTTGCCATCGGCCGTCAGCCCGAAAGCGCTCCGTTTCTTCCTGCCCTCGCCGCCGACGCGAAGGGCTATCTGCTCGCGGCAGAGGACACCCGAACCGCCCTTCCGGGCGTCTATGTCGCCGGTGACGTGCGCAAAAAACCGCTGCGACAGATCGTCACAGCGGTCAGCGACGGCGCGGTTGCCGCGCAGCAGGCACTCGCCTTCCTGCGCGGCAAACCGTAGTCTCCCCTATTGGCACTCTGCGCGGCATTTGATCAGCTCTGCCGCGATGCTGATGGCGATCTCCGCGGGCGTCTCGGCAAGAATGGGCAGACCGATCGGCCAATGCACCCGGGCGATCGCCTCGTCGGAAATGCCCGCTTCACGCAGAAGCTCCTTCGTCCGCGCGATCTTGTGGCGGCTGCCGATGCAGCCGACGTAGCGCGTTTGCAGGCGCAGCACCTGCGACAGCAGCGCAAAATCACCCTGGTGGCCGGGCGTCATAATGACCACATAGTCATTTTCGGTCGGCTTGACCGTGATTTGCTCATACGAGCCGCAGATGATCTGCTCCGCCTGTGCAAAATGCTCCGCATTTGCAAGCTCCGGTCGGCTGTCATAGACGCTAACGCGGAAGCCGACGCCTGCAAGCACGGGGACGAGCGCCTGCCCGACGTGGCCGCCGCCGAAGACAAAGACGCGTCCTGCGCGCACCAGCGGCTCGGCATAGACGAGCGTCTCTCCCTCCCGCAGCACCGCACGGCGGGAAAACAGCGTAGGATCGGCGGCAGCCGCTTCCTCATTCACGATCTCAAACGTCTCAACTATGCCGTCCGTGACCCGGAGAGTAAGCCATGCGTTCGCGTCGGTGTTGAGCGCGTCATACATTTTCCGCAGCACGGGAATCTCCTGCGGCGTCAAAAGCTGGAAAAACACCTTCACCGTGCCGCCGCAGATCATGCCGATCGCGGAGGGCTTTTCCGGCCCGAGCTCATAGGTGCGCAGGCAGGGTTTCCCGCCGTCAAACAGGGTGAGCGCCTCCTGCGCGGCAAGCAGCTCTGCCTTGCCGCCGCCGATCGTGCCGGCGGTCGAGCCGTCGGCGAACACCGCCAGACGTGCGCCTGCGCCGCGCGGTGAGGAGCCGGTGCTTTCAAGGATGGTGCAAAGTGCGGCATTTTGCCCCTTTTCCAGCGCTGCGATGAGTTTATGCGTCAGTTTTTTCACGCGGGATCCCTCCACATCGTATTTTCGTTATTTATTCTACAGCATCACGCACAAAAAAGCAAGGAAAAAGCTCCCTGCTTTCGCAAGGAGCTTTCGACTGACAAGAAAACGGGAATCAATAGCCTCTTCTCTTGTTTTTACGAGCAGCTTCGGACTTCTGCTTCCGCTTGAGACTCGGGCTGACATAATGCTCTCTCTTCTTGACCTCGGCGATGACGCCGTCCTTCTGGCAGCTTCTCTTGAAGCGCTTCAGAGCACTCTCCAAAGACTCGTTCTCTTTGACACGGATTTCAGACATTGATTTCCCTCCCTCCGACGCATCCGGCTCGATCCAGGATGCTTTCAGGGCCGCAACACGGCAACAACTATTATAGTGATTGCAAGGCAAATTGTCAAGCAATATCTGCAAAATTTTTTGTTTTTTGAGAAAATCCGCTTTCTTTTCCTCAGATCAGACGCTTCGGCCGAAAGCACGCTCTGTTTTTTTGTTTACTTAACTTCATCCGCGCAGAAACTATACGGCGCAGATTCCTCCGGCGTGCGGCAGACCTGTCGTTCGGCGTAACCGATCAGCTCACCCACATCGTCGCGCAGCGCTACCATATAGCTGTCACGGTTGTGCTTCTGGTTGTGCGAAATGAATACGCGGTTATGTGTGCGGTCAGAACGGAACCAGTCGACGACCCTCTGTATTTTCTCCTGCGATTCCGGCAAGTGGCAGTCCAGAAGGCTTGTTCCCATCAACGACGTACCGCCGCACATTGCGTATTGCCGTTGCGCGCAGGGATTCATATAGATTATTTTATGTGACACGTCGCATATCACAACTGCGCTGTTTTCCTGTTCGATCAGGCTCTGAAAAAAGATGCTTCGATTCATATTTGCTTCTCCTTTTTTAGAAAATGCAGGGTTGCCGGCATGGCATACCCTGCATTCTTCCTTATTTCACGATCAGATTGACCAGCTTGTTCTTTACGACGATGGTCTTGACGATGCTGCCGCCGAGACGGGCGAGGAAGGCAGAGACCTTCTCGTCCGCGGTCGCCGCCGCAACGACGCTGTCGTTATCAAGGTCAGCCGCGACGTGGATGGTGCCGCGGAGCTTGCCGTTGACCTGCACAGCCATGTCGATCTCGCTGTCCTTGCACTTGGCCTCGTCATAGGTCGGCCAGGAGGAAACGGAGCAGATGCCCTCAAAGCCGTGCAGCTCCCAGATCTCGTCGCAGATGTGCGGGGCAAACGGGCTGAGAAGCTGCAGGAGCGTCTTCAGCTCGGCTGCGTTGCAGCCGTTATCGGTCAGCTCGTTGCACAGCGTCATCAACGCTGCAAGCGCGGTGTTGCCCTTGAGCGTGTCAATGTCGGATGAGACCTTTTTGATCGTCTTGTGCAGGATCGCCTCGTTTTTGGCGCTGTAAGCCGTCTCGTGGTCGGTCACCGTTTCGGCAAGGTTCCAAACCTTGTCCAGGAAGCGCTTGCAGCCCTTGACGGCGTTGGTCGCCCAGGAGGCCGCCTTCTCAAAGTCGCCGATGAAGATGATATAGGTGCGCATCGTGTCCGCGCCGTACTCCGCGATGACGTCGGTGGGATTGATGACGTTGCCGCGGGACTTGGACATCTTGATGCCGCCCTCGCCGAGGATCATGCCGTGGCTGGTGCGCTTGGCGTAAGGCTCCTTCGTCGGCACAACGCCGATGTCATAGAGGAACTTGTGCCAGAAGCGGCTGTAGAGCAGGTGGAGCGTCGTATGCTCCATGCCGCCGTTGTACCAGTCGACCGGGCTCCAGTATTCGAGCGCCTCCTTCGAGGCCAGCGCGTCGTCATTGTGCGGGTCCATATAGCGCAGATAGTACCATGAGGAGCCGGCCCACTGGGGCATGGTGTCCGTCTCGCGCTTGGCGGGGCCGCCGCAGCACGGACAGGTCGTGTTGACCCAGTCGGTCATCTTGGCAAGCGGAGACTGACCGTCATCGGTCGGCTCGTAGCTGTCGACCTGCGGCAGGAGCAGCGGCAGTTCCTTCTCGTCGAGCGGGACGGTGCCGCACTTCGGGCAATGCACGATGGGGATCGGCTCGCCCCAATAGCGCTGGCGGGAGAAGACCCAGTCGCGCAGCTTGAAGTTGACCTTTGCCTCGCCGATGCCCTTCTCGGTCAGGTAGGCGATGATCGCCTTTTTGGCCTCCTCGACGCTCATGCCGTCAAGGAAGTCGGAATTGACCATCACGCCCGTGGCGCAGTCGGTGAAGGGCGCCTCCTGCACGTTGCCGCCCTTGACGACCTCGATGATCTCGCAGCCGAACTTCTTGGCGAAGTCCCAGTCGCGCTCATCGTGCGCAGGCACAGCCATGATCGCGCCGGTGCCATAGGTCGCAAGGACATAGTCGGAAATGAAGATCGGGATCTTCTTGCCGTTGACGGGGTTAATACCCATCACACCTGCGAGCTTGACGCCGGTCTTTTCCTTGGAAAGCTCGGTGCGCTCCATGTCGGACTTTGCCGCGGCCGCCGCCTGATACGCCTTGACCTCGGCGGCGTTTTCCAGCTTGTCCATCCACTTTTCCATCAGCGCGTGCTCCGGCGAGAGAACCATGTAGGTCGCGCCGAAAAGGGTGTCCGGGCGGGTGGTGAAAACGGTGACGGTATCGCCGGCGGTCGTCTCAAAGCGCACCTCCGCGCCGGTCGAACGGCCGATCCAGTTGCGCTGCTGGAGCTTCACGCGGTCGATGAAGTCGACCTCATCCAGATCGTCCAGCAGGCGCTGGGCGTATTTCGTGATGCGCAGCATCCACTGGCTCTGCTCCTTGCGGATGACCGGGCTTCCGCAGCGCTCGCACACGCCCTCGACGACCTCTTCGTTCGCCAGCACGCACTTGCAGGAGGTGCACCAGTTCACGGGCATCTTGGTCTTGTAAGCAAGGCCGTTCTTGTAGAGCTGGAGGAAGATCCACTGCGTCCACTTGAAATATTTCGGGTCGGTGGTGTTGATCTCTCTGTCCCAGTCGAAGCTGTAGCCGAGCGCCTGGAGCTGACCGCGGAAGGTCTCGATGTTGTTCTTCGTCACGATGGCGGGGTGGATGTGGTTCTTGATCGCGTAGTTCTCCGTGGGCAGGCCGAAAGCGTCGTAGCCCATCGGGAACAGGACGTTCTCGCCCTGCATCCGGTGCTTGCGCGCAATGACATCCATCGCGGTATAGGGCCGGGCGTGACCGACGTGCAGACCTGCACCCGAAGGGTACGGGAATTCGATGAGCGCATAGAATTTCTTTTTATCGCCGCCGGTCTCCGCCTTGTAAAGCTGTTTTTCGTCCCAGATCTTGTGCCATTTCTGTTCGATGGCAGTAAAATCGTATTTCATGTTATCCCTCTTTTTTTATTTCTCAAAAGTCAGCGGAATTTCCTTTGCGTCGTTCCAGAGGCGCTCCAGATCGTAAAACTCACGCGTTTCGTTCGTGAAAACATGGACGACCAGACAGCCGAAGTCCAGCAGCACCCATGTTCCGCCGCGATGTCCCTCGCGGTGTAGCAGCGCTTCGCCCATCTCGTCGGTGACGGCCTCCTCGACGCTGTCGCACAGCGTCTTGACATGGGTGTTGGACGTGCCGGTGCAGATCAGGAAATAGTCTGCGATGCTGGTGACGTCCGTGACCTCAAGCAGCTTGATGCCAAGGCCCTTGCGGTCGTCGAGTACCTTTGCGGCATACATTGCGATTTCTTTCGGTGTATTCATAGTTTGCTCCATTCTCCGCTTGCGCGGCGTTGGTGTTGTGTTCTGTTTCACGGCTCCTCCGGAGGCTCCGGCTCTGTCGGCGGGTCGGTCGACTCGGCAGGCGGCTCCGGGCCTTCCGTCGGTGCGGTCGTCTCGTCGGTGTCGTCCGTGTTGTCCGTGTTGTCCGTATTGTCCGTATTGTCCGTATTGTCGGTGTTTTCGGAGTCCTCCGTCGGGTCTTTCGTCGTCTCCTCCGGTTTCTCGGTCGTGCTGCTGAAGCCAAAGGAATCATAGGTGCCGCTGCCGCTGTCACCCGTCTCCTGCCGGAAGTTGATGTCATAGACGGTCAGCGCCCTGTCATTCGGATTGAAATGCACATTGAGCAGCTCCAGCGCTTTTTCGGGCTCGACCTCATAGAACAGCTCGCCGTCGATCTCGATCTGTCCGCCGGGCAGCGCACGGCTGAAAGCATTCTGAAGGTCGGTATTCTGAAGGAGATAGGCAAGGTAGGCAAGATTTCCTGCACTCAGGTCCGTATCCGCCGCCGCTGCGATCTTCTCGGCATTCTCCTGATAGGTCTGCGGGTCGGAAAGCAGAGCTTCCAGCAGCTTGAGCAGGAAGTCCCGCTGCACTTGTGCAGGCTCGGTCTCCACATCCGTATAGGTCTCCCGGTAGCTCAAAAGCTGCATTGCCTTTTTGCCGTCGAGATGCTGCTGACCGCCGGAGAGCAGGCTGTAATTCGGGCTGTCCGGGACCATGAAGTTCACACCGCCGACGAGATCAGTCATCGTCGTCAGCGACGCTTCGTCCAAAACGAAATAGTAGTCCGGCGTGAAGCCGACCATATTCGCGACCTTTTCCCAAACCGCCTGAATGCCGCGCATCTTGCCGTCGTCCGCCTCCTGGTAGACAAGGCTCAGCTTGGGCGTTTCATAATTGCCCGCGACATAGGTGTCACGCGGGAAGCTCAGAAGTGCAAGCTCACCCGTCTGCATATCGACCGAAACAAGCACGACGGCGTCCGTCCGGGGATTATCGGCGCTTCTCGTGAGCAGCAGGATATTGAGCGTCTCGGAATCGTTGCGGCTGACCGGCGCAACCCCCTCCGTCGGCATATCCACAGTCGACGGCTTGACGGAGTTCACGACATATTGCAGCTCCTTCGGTTCGTCAAGCGGCGGAAGCTCGATCGGCGCAGTACTCTTACTGATCAGGGACAGGCACATGACCACCGCGCAGAGAAAAACGCATACCGAGGCGGCAAGCAGCAGCCACGCTTTTGTCTTTCCGCTGAGGCGGCTCTCCTCCTGCGTCTGTTCCGGAGGCTGCGGTTGCTGCGGCACCCGGCGGTAGTCCTCCGCCGGCTGCGTCCGCTGCACCGGGCGACGGTACTCGTCCGCAGATTGCATGATCTGCGGCGGCTGGCGCAGCTCTTGCGTCTGCTGCGGCCTCTTTTGCGCAGGCCGCCGCTTCTTGTTACCGAATAGCTTCATTCTGTTTGCATCCTTTCTTGCAGAAAACGCAGCGCGCCGAGCGAATTCCGGTCGACCTCGCGTCCGTTCGCACGAACCTGTGCAATGGTCATCTCCAGCCCGCGGCGCAGGCCGAGGTCGAGGCTCCGCGCAGTCAGCTCGCGCAGCTCCTGCACGCCCGGAAAATCGCGGTTCGGCTCGATGTAATCGGCAAGATAGACGATCTTTTCCAGGACGGTCATGTCTGCCTTGCCGGTCGTATGCCAGCAAATCGCCTCACAGACCGCATCGTTCTCGCCGAAGATCTCCCGGGCGATCACCGAACCGGTCTTTGCGTGCAGCAATTTGGGATTATCGCGTTCAAATTTATCTAATATCATAGCATATCTTTCGCACAATTTCAACTGTTCGTCGCCGTTGAGCGCCTTCGTAATATCGTGCAAAATACCCGCGCGCGCAGCATCCGTCTCATCTGCACCGTATTGCGCGGCGAGCTGCTTTGCCGTCATGCTGCATCCGGCAGCATGAGCGACGCGCTTCGGCTTATGCAGGCTCAGGCTGACGCGCGAAAGCTCCTCAAACGGCAGCGCCTTCAGCTTTGCGCCGCAGAAATACAGCGCATTTCCCCGGATATAGTCGAGCACCGGCGCGGAAAGATAGGACGCCGCGCAGTCAAACGCGAGCATCGCACGCACCGAGGTCGACGAATGCGGCAGAAAGCTGTTTTCCACGAAGACCGTCCGCGTCCCGAACGTCTCGCGCAGCGTTCTTTCGCATTCGCGGAGCATCCGCGGGTCATCCGCGTCGCGGTGCGCAACGGCAAGCGTCGCTTCCCGGGCGATGCGCTCGGGGTGATACCATTTCCCGAAAGAGAGGAACATATCCGTGCCCATGAGCAAAAACAGCTCGTCGTGCGGATAGGTCTGCCGGAGCTGTGCGACGGTGTCCGCCGTATAGCTCGCGCCCTCGCGGCGCAGCTCAAGATCGAGCACCTCAACGTTGTGCATCCCCTGCGCAGCCAGACGCGTCATTTGCAGCCGATGCTCCGCGGTCGGAGAATTTGCCGTCAGCTTCTTGTGCGGCGGAGCGGCAGCCGGGATCAGCAGCACGCGGTCAAGCGAGAGCTTCTCCTGAAACTCCCGCAGCGCGAGCATATGTCCCAAATGCGGCGGGTTAAAGCTTCCGCCGAAAATGCCGATCCTTGCCATTTTCAGGTTCCTTCTCTCTTAATTCTCAGTATTGCCCTTGCGGCGGTCGATCGCGGCCTGGATCGCCGCCTGACGGAAATATTCGTTGCGCTTTTCGCGCGCTTCCTTCGCCTTTTTGCGGCGCTCCTGCGCGCCGCGGCGGACGGGGTTGGCGTTTTTCTTTTGCAGGGCGCGCGCCTGACGCGCTGCCTCCTGTGCCTTTTTTTCGGACTTTTTATAAATCACGAATTTGGAGCCGACGCACTGGATGCCCTCGGCTCTCAGCGCTTCGCAAAGCGCGTCACACGCCTCGCGCGCCGTCAGCAGCGCAGCCTCCAAAACGCGGCCCTTGACGAGCTCGCGCGCCTCAAGCTGCGTGGCAGCTTCTGCGACCACGGCCTCGGTAATGCCGCCCTTTCCGACCATCAGAGTCGTCTCCAGCGTGTTTGCCTCGCTGCGCAGCTCGGCGCGTTGCTTACTTGTCAGCATAATCCTGCTCCCTTCTGATCTGTTCGGCAAAGGCCTCCAGCGCCCTTGCCCGGTGAGAGATGCGGTTTTTCCGCTCAGCAGGAAGCTGCGCAAAGGTGCAGTCCTCCTGCGGCACATAGAACACGGGGTCGTAGCCAAAGCCGTTCTCCCCCGCCGGCGCACGCAGGATCTCGCCGGGACACTCGCCCCGCGCGACAACGCGCTTGCCGTCCGGCGTCAGCAGCGTGATGACGCTGACGAATTTCGCCGTGCGCTTCCCGTCCGGCACATTCTGCATCTGCGCGAGCAGATATTCCAGCCGGTCGCGGTCTGACTTGCAGGCCGCGCCGCCGTAGCGCGCGGAATAGACGCCGGGTTCGCCGCCGAGCGCATCGACCATCAGGCCGGAGTCGTCCGCAATGGTCGGAAGGTGGCAGCAGTCCATCAAGGTCTTTGCCTTAATATACGAGTTTTCCTCAAAGGTCGTGCCGCTCTCCTCCGGCTCGACCGAAATCCCCAGCTCCTTCTGGGCGACGACCTCCATGCCGAGCGTCGTCAAGATCGCGCGCAATTCCTCTAATTTGTGCGCGTTGTTGCTTGCCAGTACGATCCTCATTCGAGCGCCCCCAGACATCTGCGCTGCATCTGCGTCAGCAGGGCGTTGCCCTTTCTGCACAGATTAACGAGCTTGCGCTGTTCCTCAACGGTAAACGGTCTTCCCTCGCCCGTCGCCTGCAGCTCGATGATGTCGCCCTCAGCGGTCATCACGCAGTTGAGGTCGACCAGCGCACGGGAATCCTCCTCATAACACAGATCGAGCATGGCTTCGTTGCGCACGATGCCTGCCGAGACACCCGCGACATAGGTCTTAACGGGCATCGACTCGATCTTCCCCTCGGAGAGCAGCTTGCGGCAGGCCAGCGTCAGGGCGATAAAGCCGCCCGTGACGGACGCCGTCCGTGTGCCGCCGTCGCCCTGCAAAACGTCGCAGTCGACGGTGATCGTATAGCCCTCGAGCGCCTGCAGGTCGACCGCGCTGCGCAGGCTTCTGCCGATCAGGCGCTGGATCTCCGCGCTGCGCGGCGCGAGCTTCAATTTGGAGATGTCGCGCTTGCTGCGCTCGCGGTTGGCGCGCGGGAGCATGGAATACTCCGCCGTGATCCAGCCGCCGGAGGTAACGTGCGGCGGCACCTTTGCCTCAACTGACGCGTTACACAGCACAACGGTGTCTCCGACCTCGATCAGGCAGCTCCCCTCCGCGAACTTCGTAAAGCCAAGGGTCGCCTTCACCTTCCGCATTTCGTCTGCGGCTCTTCCGTCGTTTCTCATTTTGACCTCCTCAGATCAGCGCGTCGACAAAGCTGCGCGCGTCAAAGGGCATCAGATCGTCCATCTGCTCGCCCACGCCGATAAACTTCACGGGGATCTGCAGCTCGTCCGCCACGGCGATGACGATGCCGCCCTTGGCGGTGCCGTCGAGCTTGGTCAGCGCGATGGCGGTCACGCCCGCGATCTGCTTGAACTGTTTCGCCTGGATCAGCCCGTTCTGTCCCGTCGTGCCGTCGAGCACGAGCAGGACCTCCTTGTCCGCATCGGGCAGCTCGCGGTCGATGATGCGCGAGATCTTGCCCAGCTCATTCATCAGGTTCGCCTTGTTGTGCAGGCGCCCGGCGGTGTCGCAGAGGATCACATCCGTGCCGCGAGCCTTGGCAGCGGAGATCGCGTCAAAGACAACGGAGGCAGGATCCGCGCCCTCGTGCTGGCGGACGATCTGCGTGCCGGAGCGACCCGCCCAGACCTCCAACTGGTCCGCGGCAGCCGCGCGGAAGGTGTCGCCCGCGCATAGCAGCACGCGCTTGCCCTGCGCGGAGAGGTTGTGCGCCAGCTTGCCGATGGTCGTCGTCTTGCCGACGCCGTTGACGCCGATGACGAGGATGACAGACGGCTTCGTGCCGATGTGAAGCGCGGTGTCGCCCACATTCAGCGTCTCAACAAGAATGTCCTTGAGGGCGTTGTGGATCTCCTCAGCACCGCGCAGCTTCTGCTCCTTGACGCGCTCGCGGAGCTTCTCGACGACCTTGCATGACGTTTCCACGCCGATGTCGGCGAGGATCATGCTCTCCTCCAGCTCCTCATAAAAGTCCTCGTTCGCTCCGGTGAAGGAGTCGAAGATGCCGCCGAGCGTTGCGGCGATGGCGGTTCTGGTCTTTTTCAGTCCGTTCTTGATTTTATCAAAAAATCCCATTGTTTTTCTCCTGTCTTGGGTAGTTTATACATCGGAATGTTGCTTATTCTTCCGTAACGATGTCAAGCTGCTGCTCCATCCGGTTCAGGTCGAGGTGGAGGATCTTGGAAATGCCCTGCTCCTGCATCGTCACGCCGTACAGGACATCCGCCGCCTCCATCGTGCCGCGGCGGTGCGTGATGACGATGAACTGCGTCTTCTGGCTGAAGCCGCGCAGGTAGCTGGCGAAGCGCTCGACGTTGCGGTCGTCCAGCGCCGCGTCGATCTCGTCGAGCATACAGAAGGGTGTCGGACGCACCTTCAAGATGGCGAAATAGAGCGCAATGGCAACGAACGCCTTCTCGCCGCCGGAGAGCAGCGTGATCGTTTTGAGCTGCTTGCCGGGCGGCTGGACGCGAATCTCGATGCCGCAGGTCAGCGGCTCGTTTTTGTCCTCCAGCTCCAGCGAGGCTCTGCCGCCGCCGAACATTTCGGTGAAGGTCTGACCGAAATAGGTATTGATCTTGGCAAATTCGGTCGTGAAGATCTCCGTCATCTGCTTCGTGATGTCGCTGATGATGCCCTCCAAATCGCGCTTGGAGGTCAAAACGTCGTCGCGCTGCCCGGTCAGGTATTCGTAGCGCTCGTTCACGCGGGCAAATTCCTCGATGGCGCCGAGGTTCGGCGTGCCGAGGACGGAGATCTTGCGCCGCAGCTCCGCGACACGCTTCTGCGCTGCCTGCACGCTCTCGATCTGCGCGGCAGCCTGCGGCGCGGTCGAGCGGGTCAGCTCATAGGAGTCCCAGAGCTTGTCGATGATTTGCTTTTCCTCCATCTCGGCAGCCGTCTTTTTCGCCTCAAGGCGGGCGCTTTCGCGCTCCATGTTCAGGATGTCGCGGCTCTTGTTCTGCGCATCCTTCTCGGTGGAGGTCTTGCGCGCTTCGATCTGCGCGCGCTCATCCAGCGCCGTCTTCAGCGTCAGGCGCTGCTGCTCCGCCGCGTCAAGCTGCGTTTGCAGCTCCGCCTGCCGCTGCGCGATCTGCGCCAGCAGGGCATCGTTTTCCTTGGTATAGGTCGCAATCAGGGCGGTCTTCTGCGCGCGGTCGCCGTGCATGGCAAGCTCCAGACCACGCAAGCGGGCGATGGAATCCTGCGCAGTCGCGCGTTCGGCCTCCAGCGCAGCCGTATCCATGCGGATGGCTGTCATGCGCTCGGAAAGGCGGCTGCTCTGCTCGGCGGCGACGCTCTGCCCGTCCGAAACGACCGCAAGCTCCTGCTCCGTCTGCGAAATTTGACGTTCCAGCGTGCTGATTTGTTCCGTTAATGCCGCTTTGCGGCGTTCGTCGGCCTCCGTGCGCGTTTTCAGCGCAGCCAGCTCGCTTTCCGAGGAGGTCAGCGCGTCGCCGATGGCCTCCGCGAGAGCGGCATACTGCTTTTCCTCGCCGGACAGCCGCAGGACGTTGTCCTCGGCGGCACGCAGGCGCTCCGTCTCTGCGGATAGCTCAAAATCGACCTGCCGGACGAGGCGTTCAGCCTCAGTCAGCGCCGTGACCGCCGCAGCGTACCGATCCTTCGTGTCCGCGAGCTGTTTGCGCAAGCGCTCGATCTCGTTTGCACGCGAGAGGATGCCCGTATTCTTGCTCACCGAGCCACCCGTCATCGAGCCGCCGGCGTTGATAACCTGTCCGTCGAGAGTGACGATGCGGAAGCGGTGGCCATAGCGCTCCGCCATGGCGATCGCCGCGTCCATGTCCTCTGCGATGGCAGTTCTGCCGAGAAGATTTGAAATGATCTGGCGGTAGCGGTCGTCGCATTTGACAAGCTCGGAGGCGACGCCGACAAAGCCTCTGCAAGTCTCCACGCCGCGTTCGTTCCAGTCCTTGCCGCGAATGACGCTAACCGGCAGGAAGGTCGCGCGGCCCACGTCGTTGCGCTTGAGATACTGGATCGCGGCCTTGGCGGCCTGCTCGTCAGAAACGATGATCTGCTGCATGGCGCTGCCGAGCGCGATCTCGACGGCGACGGTGTAGCGGTCGCCCGTGCGGATGAGCTGGGAGACAGGACCGTGGACGCCGCGGAGCTGTCCGCGCTTGCTCTGCTGCATGACCACGCGAACGGCCTTGGAAAAGCCCTCGTATTCGCGCTCCATCTCCTCAAAGAGCTTCAGGCGCGAGGATGTCGTCTCTAAAGCGAGCGCCAGCTCCGTCGTCTGCTTTTTCAGGCCGTCGCGCTTTTCCGTGCGCGTCTTGCTGCGCAGACGGTAGCCCTCGATCGTGTTATTGCAGGCGGTGATCTCCTCCTGCGCCTCGGAAAGTGCCTTGCGTGCAGCGTCAAGGTGCGTCTGCGCGTCTGATTTTCGCGCAGCGGCGGCCTCGCAGTCCGACTCGACCTGCGCACGCCGTTCGGCACTCTGGCGCAGGGAATCGGTGGTCGCGCCGAGGTCGGCGTTTCTTGCGGAAAGCTCCGTGCGGAGCGATTCCTGCCGGTTGCGCAGCTCAAAATAGCGCTTGGTCATGCCGTCTGCCGAATCCGCCAGACGTCTGCCCTCGATCTCCGCGTTGCGGAGCTGTTCGGCAAGTGCCTGCGTCTGTTCGGCGATCTCGCTGATGCGCTGCTCCAGCGCGCGGATCTGCTCGCCGATGCCGCCGCTTCTCGTCTCCTGCTCGGCAAGCTCGCGCTTGACGCGGTCGATGTTGGCAAGGCAGTTTTCGCTGTTCGTCTGCAAAATAGCGATGGCGCTCTGGACAGACTGCGTCTGCGCGTCCGCCTGCGCGATCTGCTCGCGCAGACCGTCGATTCTCATATCGCGGTTGTGCAGGTCAAAGGCCAGCGTCTCCGCCGTGACGTAGAGCTGGTCGAGCGCGGTATGCTCCTGCTGCAAAATGAACGCAGCGGAATGGTAATCCTCCTCCGCCTTGCGTGCGGTGGCGCTCAGCTTTTCCAGCGTTTGCAGCCACAGCGCGACCTCAAAGCCCTTGAGCTCGTCGCGGTAGGCAAGGAATTTCTTCGCCTTTTCCGACTGCTCACGCAGCGGCTCGACCTGCAGCTCCAGCTCAGAGATCTTGTCGCCGATGCGCAGCAGGTTATCCTGCGTAGTGGCAAGACGCCGCTCCGTCTCCTCCTTGCGGTGGCGGTACTTGGAGATACCCGCCGCCTCTTCAAAGATCTCGCGGCGGTCGGTGCTTTTGACCGAGAGGATCTCGTCGATACGACCCTGGCTGATGTTGGAATAGCCCTCACGGCCGAGGCCGGTGTCCATAAACAGCTCGTTGATATCGCGCAGGCGGACGGATTGCCGGTTGATATAGTATTCACTCTCGCCGGAGCGGTAATACCGGCGGGTGATGACCATCTCGTCCGCGTCGTAGCGCAGGGCGCGGTCAGAGTTGTCCAGCACGAGCGTCGCCTCGGCAAAGCCGACCTGCCCGCGCTTCTCCGTGCCGCCGAAGATGACGTCTTCCATCTTCTGTCCGCGCAGCGAACGGGAGTTCTGCTCACCCATGACCCAACGGATCGCATCGGAGATATTTGATTTTCCGCTGCCGTTCGGGCCGACGATCGCGGTGATGTCGTGGCCGAAGCTGACGATCGTCCGGTCCGGGAACGATTTGAAGCCCTGGATTTCGAGATGTTTCAGATACATGGACGGAATGCTCCTGTAGTATTTTGCAATAAGGTATTGTACCAAATATTGTGCCAAATTGCAAGCAAAAAGCGGATTTTCTGAGCGAGAGCTGAAAAAATTCGGACTGTTTATTCACAGTCCGAATCGTTTTCGGGGAACAGCCGCCGAATGGCCTCCTCAGCCGCCGCCTGTTCCGCACGTTTTTTACTTGAGCCGCTGCCGCTGCCGACGGGTGCGCCGTTGAGCAGGACGCGGACGGTAAACTCCTTACAATGGTCCGGGCCGCTCTCGGCGACCAGCTCATAGTGCAGAACCTGATCCTTTTGCCGCTGCACCAGCTCCTGCAGCTCCGTTTTATAGTCCTGCGACTTGGGCTTTTGCGCCAGCTCCGGCAGGATCAGGCGCTGAACGATCCCTTTCGCCGCCTCGAAGCCGCCGTCCAGATAGGCCGCCGCAATGAGGGATTCCATTACATCGCACAGCGTGCCGCTGCGGTGGCGTCCGCCGCCGTGCTCCTCGCCGTTGCCCAGAAGCAGATAGTCGCCGAGATTCAGCCGCTCGGCGATCGCGGCGAGGTTCTTTTCGCACACCAGCTCCGCGCGGATGCGCGTCAGCTCGCCCTCGTGCTTGTTCGGGAAGGTGCGGAACAGATAATCCGCCGTGACGAAGCCGAGGATCGAGTCGCCAAGAAATTCCAGCCGCTCATAGCTGTGCAAATTGTCCTTAAAGATCTCGTTGGCGTAAGACGTGTGCGACAGCGCCGTTTCAAGGAGCTGTCGGTCGCGGTAAGTATAGCCGAGGGCCTGTTCAAGCTTCTTCTGCATGGGCCGTTCCCTCCCGCGGCAGGGTCATCGCCGCAACATTGGCGCGAATATCATCGCAGAAGCCGCTCTCGACCGCGCCGATGGCCTGCTTGATCGCGCCGCGCACCGCACGGGCGTCGGACGAGCCGTGCGCCTTGATGACGGGCTTGCCGATGCCGATGACCATAGAACCGCCGACCTCGCGGTAGTCCATCAGCTCCTTGATATGGTTCACGCCCTTTTTGCAGCACAGATAGCCGAGCTTGGAGACCGCGCTGCGCGTAAACATCTCCTTCATCAGCTTGGACATATAGATCGCCGTGCCCTCAACGCTCTTAAGCAATACGTTGCCGGAGAAGCCGTCCGCCACAACGACGTCCGCGCCGCCATCCGGGACATCGCGCGCCTCGATGTTGCCGATGAAGTTGATCGTGCCGTTCTCGCCGGCCTTTTTCAGAAGCTGATATGCCTCGCGGTGCAGCTCGTCGCCCTTCGATTCCTCCGCACCGTTGTTCAGCAACGCCACGCGGGGATTGGGCTTATGGTGCGCCTTCCGGGCAAAAAGCGAGCCCATACAGCCGAATTGCAGCAGATATTCCGGCGTGCATTCGATATTCGCGCCCGCGTCGACGAGGATCGTGCCGCCGCCGATGGGCAGAAGCGGCGCAAAGGCCGCGCGGCGGATGCCACGGATGCGCTTGACGATGAGCGTCGCAGCTGTCAGAAGGGCGCCGCTGCTGCCGGCGGAGATAAAGGCGTCGCCCGCGCCGTCAGCGAGCATCTTCAGGCCGATCACCATCGACGAATTCTTGTGCTGGCGGACGACCTCGGTCGGCTCCGCCTCCATGTCGACGACGTCGTCGGCGTTGGCGACCTCCACGCCGGCGGGAAGCGTATCCCAGCCGTGCGCCTTCATGCAGGAGAGCACCTGCTCGCCGCGACCGACAAGCACGATCTCAATGCCGAACTCCTTTGCGGACTGTAAAGCGCCCAGAACGATCTGATCCGGCGCGTTGTCGCCGCCCATAGCGTCAATGATGATTTTCATGCTTCTTCTCCGTTTCTTTGATTCATTGTTTCCAGATACGCAAGCGCGCGGTTGGCGATCGCGAGATTCTTGTTCGCTTTGCCCCGGACGCGCTGCTCCAGCGGCTCGATGATGCCGAAGTTGACGTTCATCGGCTGGAAGGACGTCACGGACGTGTCACTGATGTAATAGCCCAGCGCGCCGATGGCCGTCTTGCGTGAAAAATCCGGCACCGGCTCGCTGCGCAGCCGCGCCGCCATCGACACCGCCGCCACATAGCCGGATGCGCAGGACTCCACATAGCCCTCCACGCCCGTCATCTGCCCGGCGAAGGCGACCATGCTGTCGCGGCGGTCGGCATAGGTGCGGTCGAGCAGGCGCGGCGAATTGAGGAAGGTGTTGCGGTGCATCACGCCGTAACGGACGAACTGCGCCTCACGCAGCGCGGGGATCATCGAAAAGACGCGCTTCTGTTCCGGGAATTTCAGATGCGTCTGGAAGCCGACCAGGTTATAGATATTGCCTGCCGCGTTGTCCCGGCGGAGCTGCACGACGGCATAGGGCTCTTTGCCTGTGGCGGGGTCCTTCAGGCCGACGGGCTTGAGCGGCCCATAGCGCAGGGTGTCCTCGCCGCGCCGCGCCATGACCTCGACGGGCATACAGCCCTCGAAGACGTTTTTGTCCTCAAAGCCGTGCACCTCGGCCTCCTCGGCGGAGGCAAGCTCCCGCACGAAAGCCGTGTATTCCTCGCGCGACATGGCGCAGTTGATATAGTCCGCGCTGCCGCGGTCATAGCGCGAGGCGTACCACGCGTGCGACATATCGACGGAATCCAGCGTCACGAGCGGGGCAGCCGCGTCGAAGAAGTGCAGATAATCGGCGTTGCCGAAATAGGCGCCGATCGCCTCGCTCATGGCGTCCGAGGTGAGCGGTCCCGTGGCGATGATGACAGGGCCTTCCGGTACGCGCGTGACCTCGCCGGGAATGACGCAGACATTGGGGTGCTCGCGGAGCTTCTGCGTCACCATGGCGGAAAAGCCGTAGCGGTCGACCGCGAGGCAGCCGCCTGCCTCGACACGCGTTGCGTCCGCACAGGCGAGGATCAGGCTGTCCAGCCGGCGCAGCTCCTCCTTGAGCAGGCCGACCGCGTTTTCCAGCCGGTCGCCGCGCAGGGAGTTGGAGCAGACCAGCTCGGCAAAGTCCGCGCAGTGGTGCGCAGGCGTCATTTTTTCGGGCTTCATCTCATAAAGCGCCACGGAAAAGCCGCGCTGCGCGAGCTGCCACGCGGCCTCGCTGCCAGCCAGACCCGCGCCGATCACTTTCACTTCTGTCATGCTTTCTTCGTTCCTTTGGCTTTTGTAGACTTTGCGGCGGTCTTTTTCGCCGGCTTCTTCGTTTTCTTCTCTGCAGGCGTTTCCGCTGCCGTCAGTTCCTCCGCCGTCTCGACCGTCTCGGTCGTCGCCTTAGGCATACGGCGCTTGTAACCGCGCTTGTCCTCCGGCAGGAAGTCCTTGCAGGCCTCGTTGATGCAGAAGGGCTTCATCTGTCCCCTGCCGGACTTCTTAAAGAGCGTCTGTCCGCAGGAGGGGCAGTCGTTCGCCGTCGGCACGTCCCATGTCATAAAGCCGCACTCCGCGCCGCGTTCGCAGGCATAGTAGACATAGCCCTTCTTCGACTTGCGCTTGAGGATCGTCGCGCCGCACTTCGGGCAGCGGCCCGGCATCCGTTCGACGATGGGCTTGGTGTTCTTGCACTCCGGGAAGCCCGGACACGCGAGGAAGCGCCCGAAACGACCGCTCTTGATGACCATGCGTCTGCCGCAGACGTCGCAGATCTCGTCCGTCTCCTCGTCCGGCACCTTGATGCGCTTGCCGTCAAGCGTCTGCTCGGCCTCGGTCATCTCGCGGTGGAAATCCGCGTAGAACTCGCGCAGGACGCGCTTCCACTCGACCCTGCCGGCCTCGACCTCGTCGAGCTGGTGCTCCATGTTCGCCGTGAATTCCACGTCGATAACGTCCTTGAAATGGTCGAGCATCAGGTCGGTCACGACGATGCCCAGCGGGGTCGGGGCAAGACGTTTGTCCTTTTTAATGACATATTCCCGATCCTGGATCGTCGCAACGATGGACGCATAGGTTGAGGGGCGGCCGACACCGCGCTCCTCCATCGCCTTGACGAGCGTCGCCTCGGTATAGCGCGCGGGCGGCGCGGTAAAATGCTGTTCCTTTTTGGTGCTTTCAGCACGCAGACGCTCGGCTCCCGTGAGGTCGGGCAGGCTGCCGCCCTTCTCCTCCGTCTCGTCATCGCGGCCTTCCTCGTACACCGCGGTATAACCCGCGAATTTCAGCACCTGATCGGTCGCGCGGAAGGTATGTCCCGCGCAGACGGCGTCGATCTGCACCGCGTCAAAACGGGCGTCGGCCATCTGGCAGGCGACGAAGCGGCTCCAGATGAGCTTGTACAGGCGGTACTGCTCGCGCGTCAGGTCGCCCTTGATCGTCTCGGGGTCGAGGGCGACATTGCTCGGACGGATGGCCTCGTGCGCGTCCTGTGCACCGGACTTGGCGCGGAAGCGGCGCGGCGCACCGGCATAGTAGGCGCTGCCGTAACGCCCGACGATGAAGTCCTTCGCGGCGGAGAGCGCCTCCTCTGACAGACGGAGCGAGTCAGTACGCATATAGGTGATCAGACCGACTGTACCCTCGCCGGTGATGTCCACGCCCTCATAGAGCTGCTGCGCGACAGCCATCGTGCGCCGCGGCGTCATATTGAGCTTACGCGACGCCTCCTGCTGGAGCGTCGAGGTGATAAACGGCGGCGTCGGGCTGCGGCGCTTTTCGGCGCGCTTAACGGATGCGACGGTAAAATCCTTTCCCGTCACGTCGCGGATGATCTCGTCGACCTCCGCTTCGCTGTGCAGCTCGCGCTTTTTCGTCTCGCCGTAATAGCGGGCGGTGAAGCTGCCGGGCTTGTCCAGGCAGCGCAGGAGTGCGTCGAGCGTCCAATACTCCTTCGGTACGAACGCCTCGATCTCGCGCTCGCGCTCGACGACCAGGCGCGTCGCGACGGACTGCACGCGACCGGCGGACAGCCCCCGGCGCACCTTTTTCCACAGCAGCGGGCTGAGCTGGTAGCCGACGATGCGGTCGAGGATGCGTCTGGCCTGCTGCGCGTCGACGAGGTTATAGTCGATGTCGCGCGGCTGACCGATGCTCCTGGTGACGACGCTCTTCGTGATCTCGTTGAACGTCACACGTCTGGCTTTTTCGTCCGGGATGTTGAGAAGCTGCTTCAGATGCCACGAGATCGCCTCGCCCTCGCGGTCAGGGTCGGTCGCGAGATAGACGCAGCGCGCTTTGTCCGCCGCATGCTGCAGTTCGGAGATGATCGCTTCCTTGCCCGCCATTGGGCGGTATTCCGGCGTGAAATCATGCTCGATGTCCACACCCATCGTGCTTTTCGGCAGGTCGCGCAGGTGACCCATGCACGCCTCGACGCGGTAATCCGCGCCCAGATATTTTCCTATGGTTTTCGCCTTGGACGGCGACTCAACAATGACCAGATTTGTTCCCTTTGCCATGCAGGGACCTCCGATTTCATTCAAATTTTCGCTGATAATGATTTCCGGCCAGCTTGCACGCCAAACTCTTGATCTGCAAAAGCGTCAGGGCGGCCATGACGCGCTGCGCGGGAAGTCCGCTTTCCGACACGAGCACGTCCGCGTGCTGCGGCTTGTCCGTCAGCGTAGACAGCAATTTCTCTTCGTCCGCCGACAGCGCCGGGCGATCCTCTTTTTCGTCACTATAATGCTTCGGCGCAGGATTGTCAACGACTTTTTTGTCGCCCCGGTCGTCAAGCATGACGGGCGAGAAGACCGGAAGCGCCTTTTGATAGCGCGCCTGAAAGAGCCTGTGCATGGATTCCATGCTTCTGCCGTCGGAGAGCTTGTCGGGATACAGTGGCTGATAGTCACGCAGCACCTCCCACCCGTTCTCTACCATGATCGCACCCTCGCGCAGCAGCCGGTTGCTGCCCTCGCAGTGCTTCACGCCAATGTTGCCCGGGATGGCAAAGACGTCGCGTCCCTGTTCCAGCGCGTGCTCGGCGGTGATGAGTGCACCGCTCTTCTCCGGCGCCTCGACCACGAGCACGCCGAGCGACAAGCCGCTGATCAGGCGGTTGCGCACGGGGAAATTGCCGCGTTCCGGCGGCGTATTCGGCGGATATTCGCTCAGCAGGCAGCCATGCTGCTCGATCTCGCGGAACAGGGTCTTGTTCTCGCGCGGGTAGACCACATCGACGCCGCAGCCGAGCACGCACACGACGGGCATGGTCGAATCGAGCGCGCCGCGCAGCGCCATCGTGTCGATACCGCGTGCGCCGCCGGAGATGACGACGCCGCCGCTCGCAGCGATCAGCTTGGAAAACTGCTTCGCGTGCAGCAGACCGTAGGCGCTGCATCGTCTTGAGCCGACCACACCGACGGTCACCTCCTCGTCAAAGCGCGGAAGTGTGCCGCGGTAGTAGAGTACCGCAGGCGGGTCGGCAATATTCTTCAATCGCATGGGATACGCTTCGTCGGCGTAGGTCAGCAGGGAGATCCCCTTGTTGTCGCATTCGGTCAAAATGCGCTCCGGTTCATCCAGAGACTTATCCAGTAATCCCTCCAGCCAGCGGCGCTCAAAGCCCTCCGTGCCGGCATAGTCGCGTTCGCGCAGCTCATAGATCCGCTCCGCCGTCCCATAAAGGCGCAGGAGCTGTGCGCAGCCGCGCGTGCCGACGCCCTTTCGCGTGGTCAGCCATATCCAATGCTTCAGCATATCTTTCTCTCTTTCGCCAAGCTCAGTATCAGTATTTCATGTTCCACATCACAAGCGCTGCCGCGACCGCAGCATTGAGCGACTCGCAGCGCGGCTGCATAGGGATGATGACTTGACGGTCAGACGCATCCAAAAGCTCCCGGCAGATCCCCTGCCCCTCGCTGCCGATCACGACAAGGTCGTCCCCGATCTGCGTCTGCCGCAGGTCGGTCGCGCGCTCCGAGAGGGCGGTCGCCGTGATGCGAATGCCGTGCTCTTTGCAAGCGTTCAAAATCTCCGAAAGCTCTGCGCTCTGCGGCGCGGTGCGCAGCACGGCGCCCATGGAAGCACGCAGCGTTTTTTCCGAATAGGGATCGGCGCAGCCGTTCGTCAGCAGTACCGGCACGCCGAACGCGTCCGCCGTGCGCAGGATCGTGCCGAGATTGCCGGGGTCCTGCACGCGGTCAAGCAAGAGCGTTCCGCCACGGATCTGCGGCGCTCCCCGCTCCGGCAGGGAGCAGGTAAAGATCACACCCTGCGGCGTTTTCATGCTGGAAAGGCTCTGCATCAGAGAGGCCGGGATCTCCACGGCGCGCACATCGGGTGGAAGCGGCGGCAGTTGCGCGCCCTCCGCAACGATCACGGTTTTCAAGTGCGGATACCATTTCAGCGCCTCGTCCAGCAGCTTGAAGCCGTCACAGACGAACTCGCCGCATTCTTCGCGGTAGGCACGCGAGGCTTGCAGCTTGCGGATATGCCGCAGCAAGGGGTTCTGGTTGCTCGTGATCCTGTCTGCCATACGCGTTTCTCCATTCGTGCTTTTGCCTGCGGTTCTCAGGTGAAAATCATACATTATAATATTATACACAGAGGTTTTGTTATTTTCAATATCACATTATGCTTTTTTCGCGTCTTTTCGGATACACAAATGCTGCCGCATCCGGAAAGATGCGGCAGCATTTTGCTTATCGCTGTGTTTCTTCGATGTCGTGCAGCGCATCCTCCATGCTCAGGCTGGTATGGAGGCGGATGGCCTCCTCGACCGCCTGCACATCACGCCGCTTCAGCGCCTGATAAATGCGCTCATGGTACCGATGCGCCTTGCGGCGGCGGTCTGCGCTGTGCGCCGTGATGCTGCGGAAGGCGCGCATCTGGTTGCGAATGTCGCAATAGGAATCGCTCAGGCGCTCATTGCCCAGCAGCGCAACGATGCAGGCATGGAAATCCTCGTCGGACTTGATGAAATCATCGTCCGCCTCCTGATCGTCGGCATTCGCCTCGCTCAGATAGGCGCAGTCGATCCGTTTTTCCGCGTCGGCGTCCTTCGGCAGGATCTCTTCGATCACCTTTCTCGCCGCGTAAAGATCGAACATCAGACGCAGCTCAAAGATCTCACGGATATCGTCGGCGGTGGGGCTGTAAACGCGGAAACCGCGCCCATTGCTGTAGACGAGTCCTTCCTCGCTGAGCTTCATCAGCGCGTCGCGGATGGGCGTCCGGCTGATGCCGAAATCCTCGGCAAGCTTGGAGTCGACCAGACGCATACCGGCGGGGTATTTTTTCTCAAGGAGACTCTGTTTCAGCGCGTCATACGCTTGCTTATTCAGATTGTCAACGGTCAGCTTCATGCAATTCACACTCCAGTTTTTTTATCTCTTCGGCGTCGCGCTCAGTGGCGTCGAACGGATAAGCTGCAATGCTTTTACAAATTACATACTATTGTAATCCTTTTTCCGCTTTTGTCAACCCGCGTTTCCGCAATTGCACAGAGAATGTAAACGTTTTATCCGTTCTGCTCGCGCATCGTGGCATAGGCGCTGTAGGTTGCGTCGCCGATGCGGCCGGGCTTGCTGCAATCGCCGACCCACTGCACCGGAATGCCCGCAAGGGACTCCGGCAGCGTGTTCGTCTGCAAGCCCGCCGCCAGAATCACGGTGTCCGCCTCAAGCAGCTTTTCCTCGCCGCCCGGCAGGCACACGCGCACGCCCTCGGCGTTGATCTCCAGCACACGGGTGCCGGTCAGCAGCGTAACACCCTTCTCCGGCAGCAGGACGTGCATGGCCGCCTTGTTGAATTCGTCCATGTCCTGCGCGTAGCCGGGCATCATCTCGATCACCGTGACCTCGCGGTCTTTCTCCGTCGCCGGCTTCTCCGTCTTGCGGTAGAGCAGCGGGCCGTTGATGCCGTCCACGCCGGTAAATTCAATCTTGACGCGTTCGCCGGCGAAGAATTCCGCCGTTTCGCAGCCGCTTGCGCCGCCGCCGATGATGGCAACGCGGCGTCCGACGCGCTCCGGCTCCTGCAGCGCCTCGATCGCAGTGATGACGTTCTTGCCCGTGCTGCCGGGGATGAAACGCGCATAGGACGCGCCCACCGCCGCGATCACGCGGTCGGGCTTGAACTGTGCCAGCAGCTCCGGCGTCACGTCCGCGCCGAGGTGGACTTCAACGCCGAGCAGCTCCATCTGGTGCGCGTACCAGTCGACCAGCTTGCCGATCTTTTCCTTGTTGGGAGGAATGGCTGCCGCATTCAGCGAGCCGCCGAGGCGAGCCTCCTTCTCATACAGCGCCACGGTATGTCCCTGCAGCGCCGCGATCCGCGCCGCCTCACAGCCGGCAGGGCCGCCGCCGATAACGGCAACTCTCTGCGCAGCCTCTTTCGTCACGCAGCCGTACATATACTCGCGACCGGTCTCCGGGTTGACCGCGCAGCGCAGCGAGCGCCCGGAATCGAGCGTGCGGAAGCAATGCTGGCACGACAGGCAGGGACGGATCTCGTCGCCCTTCCCCGCAAGCGCCTTGCGCGGGAAGTCGGGATCAGCCAGAAGCGGACGGCCCAGGGCGATCAGGTCGACCTTGCCCTCGCCCAGGATGCGGTCGATCTCCTCCGGATAACGGATCGTGTTGGCGCAGATGACGGGGATGCTCACCGCCGCCTTGACCTGTGCGGCCTTTTCGACCAGCAGGCAGGAGGTGTCGCCCAGTCCGTTGGGAGGATTCGTGAAGGTATAGGCATTCGGGATGCCGGCGGAGAGATCCACCGCCGCAACGCCGGCCTTTGCCAGGATCTTTGCGATCTCGACCGATTCCTCCACCGTTCTGCCGCCGGTGGCAAATTCGTCGACGCTGTAGCGCACCATGATAGGGAAGCGGTCACCGACGACCTGCTTTGCCTGTTGGATCAGCTCGACGAGGAAGCGGGTACGGTTTTCCAGACTGCCGCCGTAGCGGTCGGTACGCTTGTTATAGATCGGAGAGAGGAATTCCGCGATCAGGTAGCCATGCGCGCCGTGGAGCGTGACCGCGTCCGCGCCCGCCATTTTGGCGTTGGCGATGGTGCGCACAAACTGCTGCTGTACCTGCGCGATCTCTTCCTCGCTCAGGCTCTTGACCTCAACACCGGGAAAACGGCTGCAATCCGAGGAGGAAACTCTCGGTGCCAGAGTTGCCTCAGAGCCGAAATGTGCAATTTCAATAGAGACCTTGGTGCCAAAGCTCTGGATGCGTTCGATCAGGTTTGACCATGCGGGAACAAATTTTTCATCATAAAGCATCGGCTGTACGCCGTGGTTTTTGCTGTTCGGGTCGACGGATACCGCCTCGAGCACCATCATACCCACGCCGCCCTTTGCGCGGCGGACATAGTAGGCCTCCATCTGAGGCGTCAGGCAACCATTCTCATTGGAATAGTTGGTGTTCATGGGAGGCATGACAAGGCGATTTTTCAGGCGCAGCGTGCCGATACGCAGCGGAGACGCCATTGTGATTTTTTCCATTGCTTGCGCAGCTCCTTTCAGCTTTTAATTTAGGGCAATCCCCCGAAGGGGATTGCCCTATCCCATAGGGAAAACGAAGGGGGAAAAGGAACTAAATCAGTAAGTTGATTATTTCAGGTACTGATCGACGTTGGTGGAGTCGATGATGACAGCCTCAACGAGGTACTGCGCGTCGAGCTTCTCGCCCTTGGAGAGCTTCACAACGCAGTCGATGGCAGCCTTGGACTGGGCGCCGGTAGCCTGGTCAACGGAGATCGCCAGACGGCCTTCCTTGATAGCCTTAACGGCATCGTCAACAGCGTCAACGCCGTAAGCCTTGATCTCGCCCTGCTTGCCGATGTCTTCAACAGCCTTGATCGCGCCAAGCGCCATGTTGTCGTTCTGGCAGACGAAAGCATTGATCTCGGTGCCGGTGGAGAGCCAGTTCTCAGCGAGCTTCAGAGCATCTTCGGTGGTCCAGGCAGCTTCTTCCTCGAAAACGACCTTGACGTCGGGGTACTCAGCCAGAGCCTTGGTGTAGCCCTCAGAACGGCCAAGCTGACCTTCGGAGCCGCGCGGCCCAAGGAGGATGGCAACGTTGCCCTTGCCGCCCATGTCTTCGCAGGCACGCTTCATTTCCATGTAGCCCATGTCAGCATTGGAAACACCGACGAAGGAGGTAGCCTTGCTGGGATCGCTGATGTTCTGGTTGAAGATGATGCAGGGGATGCCGGCAGCTTCCGCAGCCTCAACGGCGGCGAGAACGCCTTCAGCAGAGACGGGCTCGATGATGATGGCAGTCACCTTAGCGTTGACGGCCATTTCGATCTGGCTGACCTGCTTGTTGATGTCCTGGTCGGCGGAAACGACGGTCAGAGCGACGCCGGCTTCCTTCGCAGCAGCTTCCATGGTTTCGGAAGCATTGACTGCCCAGGCATTGGACATATGGCTGATGCAGAAATACGCGGTGGGCTGGGCGCCGTTATCGGGAGTCTCTTCCTTTTCGGAGGAGCAGCCGACGATGGCAAGGACCATGACGAGTGCCAAGAGGATCGCAAATACCTTTTTCATTTTCTTTTTCTCCTTTGTTTTTTTATTTTAATGCAGAAACTGCATCAAAACCGTGTTGATAAAGAGAGAGTAACGATCAGTTCCGCTTGCTGCGGCCGCGGACGTCTACGAAGACCGCGAGGATCACGATGACGCCCTTGATGATGAGCTGATAGTAAGAGTTGACGTTCAGGATGTCAAGGCCGTTGCTGATGACCGAGAGCACCAGCGCGCCGATGATCATGCCGTACCACTTGCCGGAACCGCCGTCCATGCTGAAGCCGCCAATGACGCAGGCCGCGATGGCGTCGAGCTCATAGCCCTCGCCGGTGATTGGGGAGCCGGAGACCGTACGGGAGGTCAGGAGCATACCGGCGATGCCGGCGATCAGACCGCACAGAACATAGGCAGATGCCTTGATAAACTTGACATTGATGCCGGAGACGCTCGCCGCCTGATCGTTGCCGCCGACAGCGTAGATCCGTCTGCCGTAAACGGTCTTGGTCAGGACAAAGCCGATGAGCAGCGCGATAGCCAGATAGTAAATGACGAGAAGCGGAATGGTGTCGAAGAGCTTGCCGCCTGCGATGTATTCGTACGCCTTTGTGACGCCGAAGACCGGGCGTCCGCCGCTGGCCAGATACGCAAGGCCGCGGATGATGGACTGCGTGCCGAGGGTGACGACGAATGCAGGGATCTTCAGGTAGGCAATCGCCACGCCGTTGAGCAGGCCGGCGAGCAGACCGGTGAGGATTGCTGCAGCGATCGGGACGATGATCGGGTACTGTCCCTGCGCCAGCAGAGCGGCAATGACACCGGCAAGACCAACGGTCGAGCCGACCGAGAGGTCGAAGCCGCCGACCAGGATCGCGCAGGCCATGCCGGTAGCAAGAATGCCGTTGATCGCAGTCTGCTTGAAGATGTTGATGATGTTGCCTTTTGTCGCAAACGCCGGCGACAGGATGCTGAGGACGATGAACATCAGGATCAGAACGCCCAGCATCACCAGCTCTTTGAAAGCTCCCAAATGCAGCTTCTTTTGTTTGACTGCTAACTGATTCATAATCACACTGCCTCCGCTTCTGTTGTGTCTTTCATTGTGCCGAATTGCATATGCATGATGGTCTCCTCGTCGAAGTCGGCGCGGTCAACAAAGCCCGTTACCTCTCCGTCCGCGAGCACCATGATCCGGTCGCTCATGCCCATGACCTCAGGCATTTCCGAGGAGATCATCACGACCGCCTTGCCCGCCTTGGCAAATTCCCCGATGAGCAGGTAGATGTCCCGCTTTGCACCGACGTCGATGCCTCTGGTCGGCTCGTCCAGGATGATGATGTCCGGCTCCGAAAGCAGCCATTTTGCGATTGCGATCTTCTGCTGATTGCCGCCGGAGAGGTATTGCACCAGCTTTTCCGGCGAATCCGTTCGGATCTTCATGGACGAAATGTACTTCTCCGCCGCTTTGACGCACTTCTTGCGGCTGACGAGACGTGCCGTGCAAAGGTCGCGGATGCTGATGATGGTCATGTTTTCGCGGACGCTGGCGATCAGATTCAGGCCGGTGACCTTGCGGTCCTCCGTGATGAAGGCCATCTTCTTGGCGACCGCCTTCTGCGGTGCGGTGATCTCGACCTTTTCGCCGTTGACATAGATCTCGCCCGAGGATTTCCTGCGCACGCCGAATATCGCCTCGACCATCTCGCTGCGTCCGGCGCCGACAAGGCCCGCAACGCCGAGGATCTCGCCCTTGCGGACGTTGAAGCTGACGTTCTTTACCTTACCGGGGACGTTCAGGTTCTTGACCTCGAGCGCGACCTCTCCGATGGGCACGGTGTCCTTCGGATAGATTTCCTGAATGTCGCGGCCGACCATCATGGAGATCAGCAGATCCTTGTTCAGCTCGCTGATGGGGTTTTCTTCAATCAGCTTGCCGTCACGCAGGACCGTCACGCGGTCGGCGATCTGGAAGATCTCGTCCATCTTATGGGAGATGTAGATGATCGCCACGTCGCGTTCGCGGAGCTGGCGGATCAGCGAGAAGAGGACCTCGACCTCGCGGACGGTCAGCGATGCTGTCGGCTCGTCCATAATGATGATCTTCGCGTTCCAGGACAGCGCCTTTGCGATCTCGACCATCTGCATCTGCGCCACGCTCAGGCTGCGCATCATCGTGCCGGGGCTGACCTCAAGGCCGATCTCCTTCAGCCACTTTTTGGTCTCTTCCTCCATCTCCTTCTTGCGCACAAGGCCAAGCTTGTTGCGCTTTTCCTTGCCGAGGAAGATGTTTTCGGCGATGCTCAGGTCGAGAACGGGGTTCAGCTCCTGATGGATCATTGCAATGCCGTTTTCCAGCGCCTGCTTCGGAGAACGGATCGTGACAGGGCTGCCTTCGAGCACCGTCTCACCCTCATCGGCATTGTAGATGCCCATGAGGATCTTCATCAGAGTGGACTTGCCCGCGCCGTTTTCGCCCATCAGGGCGTGCACCTCGCCGCGTTTCAGCCGAAACGTGACCTTTTCCAGCACCGTGACGCCGGAAAAGCGCTTGGTAATGTCCCTGAGTTCCAGGATATACTCACTCATGGCAGTTCCCCTTTGCTTTTCTCCAGATTTGCTTAGTCATCGAAGGTCAGCATAACCTTCATGGCGTGCTCCTTGTCGTGGCAGGCAAGATCCATCGCCTTATCCAGATCCTTAAAGTTGAAGTAGTGGGTGGTCAGCTTCTTGAAGTCGAACTGCTTGCGCACCTGGCTCATGAAGCGGATCGTACGGGGCATGAAATGATCGGTGCCGCCGGAGCCCTTGATGCGCAGGGTCTTCCAGTTCGTCCAGCCCATCTCGACCGGAATCTGACGGCCCAGGGTGTGGCCGGTGACGTTCACGCGGCAGTTATGGCCGGCGATCTGGAACATCTCGGAGACAGCGCCGTTGCTGCCGGAGCACTCGCAGATGACGGACGGGCCGCCGCCTGCCGGGCACAGCTCCTTCACGCGCGCTCTGAAGTCGGGCGCGGTGGGATCGAGCGCGAAGTCCGCGCCGAAGCGGAGTGCCATTTCGCGTCTGCTTTCCAGCGGATCGACCATGATGGTTCTGGCGTTTGCCATTTTGCAGGTCATCAGGGCGGACAGGCCGACGGGGCCGCAGCCGAAGATCAGCGCGGTGTCGGACGCGTCGACGTAGCCGCCGTTGCCCCAGACACTGAAGTAGCCGATGGAGAAGGGTTCGACCCAGGCGCCGTCGACATAGTCCCAGTCCTCCGGGAACTTGTGGAGGTTGCCCTCGGTGCAGATGAGGTATTCACCGTAGCCGCCGGGGGTGTCGGGACCGAAGCCGATCTCCTTAAAGTCGAGACAAGCGGAGGGCATCAGACCCGCCTTGCAGTTTTCGCACACGCCGCAGGCAACGACGCAGTCGCTCGTGACCTTGTCGCCGGGCTTGAGCGTCTTGATGTCGGCGCCGACCTCGACGACGTCGCCCGACCACTCGTGACCGGGAACGAACGGCTGAATGTCGTAGCGTCCTTCGTTGGACTTGCCCTCGAAGATCTCGACGTCAGAGCCGCAGATGCCGCAGGCGCGAACCTTGACGAGCACCTCGTTCGCCTTGATGGGGCGAAGCTCGACCTCTTCCATTCTCAGATCAAACGGGCCATGCAGGAATGCTTGCTTACACTTCATTTTGTAGTCCCTCCGTTCAATGAATTACAGTCTTTCAAAAATGCCGATGCGCGGCAGTTCGTCCACGGATTTCCAGCCCTCGGACAGCGGCTCCTTCAGGAAGGGTGCCAGCTCCTCTGCGGTGCGCAGGGTCGTCATCTCGACGGGCGGCACGGTTCCGGGAGGCAGCTCGCGGCGGATCTCGTCATGGATGAGGGTGAGATACTTCAGCGTAGCGGCGATCGGGCGTTTTGCCTTGCGTGCAGTCGCCAGCTTCGGGTTGCCGACGACGCCCTCCGGCGTGCCTCTGCGCTCGATGGCATTGTGACCCTCGCCCTCGCTCCATCTCGACGGACGGCGGTAGGATTCGACAGAGGTGTCGAACTGGTCGCGGAACAGATAGCTCGTCGGCCAAGCTTCCTGGGCAGCGCTCATGTCGATCATTTCGGGGAAGAGCAGCTTGGCGCAGGAGGTCTCCGCCTCGTCGGCGTGGACAAAGTGGGTGTCAAGGCTGTCCTCATGCTCCTCGACCGGAATGAAGAACTCACGCACGGAGCGGTGCCATTCAACATTGCGGAAGATGCCGGGGAGCTGATAGCGCTTGCAGAATTCATGGATCGCGGATTCGATCATCCAGGAGTGACCGTGGTTGTTGACAAAGATGATCTTGCGGTAGCCGTCGTTCCAGAGGCCGAGCATGGTGTAGATCAGCGTCTCCTTGACGACCTCCTCCGGCATGATGACCGTGCCGGGCATACCGATGTGATGGTAGGGGTGACCACCGTAGAGCAGCGGCGGGAAGGCAAGATTGCACTCGTGGCCCTGCTTTGCGGTGTAGCGGCGAACGCCCTCAAGGACCATGCTGACCTGGAAGGTGTCAAGGCCGCTGTTGGCGTGCAGGCCGTGGTTCTCGGTGCAGCCGATGGGGACAAAAACGATGTCATTGTTGCGGCGCTTTTCGATCTGCTGCGCACGCGGCGTGGTCTGGATGTAGGCGCCGGGCTTGCCCAGCTCCGACGGGGCGGGAATGCCGTAATCTTCAAGGATCTTGTCGATTTCTTCCTCGCTCGCGTCCCAGATCTCCTTCTTCATCCGGCCGACCGGGGTGTTTTCAAAGACGATGCCGGGGTTGCCGGTCGTCAGCCACTTCTGTTCCTTAAAGTTCTGCATCTTTTTGATCCTCCTTAAAAATTATCTCTGCACTCTGCCGGAGCCGTCGCCGCCGGCGAGTTTTTCGACGTCGGACACGCCGACACGGTTGAAGTCGCCAATGATCGAGTGCTTCAGGCAGCTCGCCGCGACCGCAAATTCCAGCGCCGCCTGCTTGTCTTCGTAATGATTCAGGCCGTAGAGCAGGCCGCCGGCGAAGCTGTCGCCGCCGCCCACGCGGTCAATGATGTCGCGGATCTCGTACTTCTTCGAGACGTAGAAATGTTCTCTGTCGTTCAGGCACGCCGCCCAGCCGTTCCAGTCCGCGCTGTGGC